>JAFUUM010000342.1 GCA_017477805.1 Lachnospiraceae bacterium | reverse complement strand
CCGATCTGTAATCCCCCGGGATATGCCTGCAGTGCCGATAAAGCGGCCTGTCTGGTCTCTTCAAAGTAGGGACTGTCCGAACCGTTTAAAAGGATCACATGACCGCCTTTTAAGCCCTTTTCCCGATACAGCTCGGCATAGGCAGATGCGGGCTTTGCGGAAACAAAGTTTTCCGTTGCCCGGTCACCTTCATCCCTAAGGGAAGATCCCACGATCTGCTTTACCTGTCCGTTATGAATATCAATACATGGTCTGAATTCCATACGCTCTCCCGGTGCTCAGCCGATCACATCGGCCATGGAATACAGGCCGGTGCCTTTTCCTGCAAGGAACTTTGCAGCTGCCACGGCACCCTTTCCAAACAGAGCACGGGAATAAGCTCTGTGGGAGAAGGTGATGACTTCATCTTCACCAGCAAAGAGCACGTCGTGATCTCCGACGATGGTACCGCCTCTGACAGCGGAAATGCCCAGTTCCTTCTTTTCTCTCTTTTTCCGAACCTGGCTTCGATCGTACACATACTCATAGATATTACCTGCGCCTTCATTTACTGCGTCCGCAAGAGCGATGGCGGTACCGCTGGGGGCATCCAGTTTTTGGTTATGGTGCTTCTCTACGATTTCCACATCAAAGCCTGCTTCCGCAAGAATGGGCGCAGCCTCTTTTAACAGTTTGATCAAAAGATTTACGCCAAGAGACATATTGGCGGATCTCAGGATCGCAACCTTTGTTGATGCCTCTTTTACGTGAGCGAGCTGTTCTTCCGATAATCCGGTGGTACACAGAGCACAGGGAATCTGTTTTGCCACGCAGTAATCCAATAATTTGTCCGTGCCTGATGCGTTGGAAAAATCGATGATGGCGTCCGCTTCTTCCTTTACTTCCTCAAGGCTCTTATACACGGGGTAATCCGTGTTGCATGCAGCGCCGAAAGCATCCACGCCTGCAACGATCTGTACGGTCTCATCCGCATCGCAGATCTGAGTGATCATTCTTCCCATACGGCCATAGCAGCCGTTCATGATAATTCTTGTCATCTGTATTTCCTCCTCTTTCCAAACCCGATTGTTCAAAAGGTGCCACCGATAGGCGACACCTTTATTTGTTCAAAATGTTACGTTATTTCCTGCTTACACGTGCTTGCAACCGAAGTCGTCCATGGCCTGCTTCAGCATCTTCGCATGGTCTTCTTCCATCTCGGTCAAAGGCATACGCAAAGGACCTGCCTCGATGCCGATGAACTTCAGGGCCTTCTTTACGGGGATGGGGTTCACTTCGCAGAACAGTGCATCCACCAGAGGAAGGGCACGAAGCTGCAATTCCGCACTTTCCTTTACCTTGCCGTCAAAGTACAGCTGGCAGATCTCGTGGGTCTCACGGGGTGCCACGTTGGACAATACGGAGATAACGCCCTTACCGCCAAGAGAAAGGATGGGAACGATCTGATCATCGTTACCGGAGTATACATCCACTTTGCCCTTCGCCAGAGCAAACAGTTTTGCGATCTGGGAGATGTTTCCGCTGGCTTCTTTGATACCAACGATGTTCTCAACTTCCGTACACAGTTTTACAACCGTTTCGGGAAGGATGTTGCAACCGGTTCTGCTGGGCACGTTGTAAATGATCACGGGCAGCTTTACGGAGTCTGCGATAGCTTTATAATGCGCGTACAGCCCCTTCTGGGTTGCTTTGTTGTAATAAGGCGTTACGCATAAAAGTCCGTCCACGCCGTACTTTTCTGCCTCTGTGGACAGATAGATTGCCGTATCCGTGCAGTTGGAACCGGTGCCTGCGATCACGGGGATCCGGTGATTAACCTTCTCCGCGCAGAACTTGATGGCCTCCAGATGCTCCTCATGATCCAGTGTTGCGGACTCACCTGTGGTGCCCATAACGATGATGGCGTCTGTTCCGTTGGCGATCTGGAATTCGATCAGTCTTCCGAACTCCTCGTAATTAACGGAACCGTCCTGATGAAAGGGTGTTGCGATTGCTACTCCTGCTCCTGT
>JAFUUM010000341.1 GCA_017477805.1 Lachnospiraceae bacterium | reverse complement strand
TTCTGTACCTTTATGTTCTCTGAAAAGGAGCCTTATGCTTCTTTCTTCTTGGCCATCTGTGCACGGAAGGTCTGAACGCCTTCAACAACCAGGATGACAGCCAGAACAGCCATAGCCAGTGCGAAGATCAGCTGGAAGTAGTTACCCCAGTTAACGCCTTCGCCGCCTGTGGTGATGAGACCGATCTGCTTGATCACGGTCTGTACCAGGCTGGTAAGAGTAGCGCAAAGCATGAAGATCATGGGAATGAAGAACATCTTGTTGTTCTTCTGAACGTTGCCCAGCCAAGCGCATACAGCCATCAGAGCGATACCTGCCAGCAGCTGGTTAGCAGCGCCGAACAGAGCCCAGATAGCGGACAGCTTCAGACCGCCCAGGATACAACCGATGACAACCATCAGGGTAGTACCGAACATGGGGTGAGCAAGAAGCTTTCTGATGCCGGTTGCATCTTTCCAGGTTGCCTCATCGTCCTTCAGGAACAGCTCGGAGAACATGAAGCGGGAAAGTCTCGTACCGGTATCAAGGCTGGTCAGAGCGAATACGGAAACAGCCAGGGTCAGCAGAGCATACATAGTGTTGTAAGTTGCGGAGCCTTCTGCACCGAACATCATTGCGATACCTGCACCGAATGCTGCGGAAGGAGACCCGAAACCGCCTTCGGTGTACTTGGAAAATACCATACCTACTGCGATCAGGGATACGATACCCAGAGCAGACTCGATCAGCATGGAACCGTAACCGATCTTCTTAGCATCGCCTTCGTTAGCAAGCTGCTTGGAAGAAGTACCGGTAGCGATCAGAGCGTGGAAACCGGAACAAGCGCCGCATGCAACGGTGATGAACAGTGCAGGGAACAGGTTACCGATCTTGGTGCTCCATCCGGTGAACATGGGAATGGAGAAGGTTGCGTTTCCGGTAAATGCGCAGCTGATGATACCGATAACGGCGATAGCCATCATTGCATACAGAAGGAAACTGGAAAGGTAATCACGAGGCTGCAGCAGGATCCATACGGGAACCAGAGATGCGATCGCGATGTAAGCACCGATGAATACGATCCAAGCGGTTCTGCCCATGGCGAAACCACAGTTCAGACCGATGATGGTGATGATAACGATACCGATAACGCCGCAGATGGAAGCGGGCAGGGTAGCGACTTTCAGCTTGTTGGTCACATAACCGTAGATGATAGCCAGAACAATGAACAGCAGAGAGATCATGGCTGTGGTCTGGTTACCGTTAGGGTTGGTAACGAAGCCTACGGTGCCGGGATCACTGAAGAAGGTACCTGCCACAACGTTAACGAAGGAAGCGATAACAAGGATCAGCACCAGCAGTGCGAAGATGATAAAGAGCTTTTTCGCTCTCTTACCCATGGTGTCGGAAATGATCTCACCCAGAGACTTACCGTCGTGACGGATGGATGCGAACAGGGAACCGAAGTCCTGAAGTCCGCCGAAGAAGATACCACCGATGACACACCATAAGAATACGGGCAGCCATCCGAATACGGAAGCCTGGATAGGTCCGTTGATGGGGCCTGCTCCTGCGATGGAGGAGAAGTGATGTCCCATCAGTACTGCGGGCTTTGCAGCGACATAGTCCACGCCGTCTTCCTTTTCGTAAGCGGGAGTTTTACGGCTGGGATCGATGCCCCACTGTTTCTCCAGCCATGTACCGTATACGCGGTAGCCGATTACCAGGCATACGATGGCTGCAAGAATGATAAGTAATGCGGTCATTTTTTTTCATACTCCTTTTCTAGTTGGATTTTAATATATCTGCAACGAGTTTCTTCAAAGCCCGTCCCTGCCCGTTATACAGGCAACGGTCTTCTCCGGACCCGATGACAGCGAGTTTATAGTTGCTGTAGCCCTGGAAACCGAATTTGTAGGTTTTGGAGTGCTTCAGCTTCGGGATCAGCGCCTTTGCATCTTCGTCCACGTTATCGGAAAAGAGGATGAGGATCACGTCGGAACTCTTATGAGTGGAAGAGGGGGTGATGTTTTCTAGACCCCGTTCCCAGGCGGTCTGATCCAGCTCCTTTAATTCGGAGGCAGTGAGGTGATCCCTCTTTGCGAAATAGACGTATTCGTTTGTGTCAATCTGGGCGATCTTGGCGCTTCTGATAAGAAAGTACTGTTCGGTACTGCTTTTGAAAACGGCGGTGGCATCAAAGGGTGCTTCGCCGGTCTCGTCGATGTTGTAATAGATGCTGTAGGCATCTAAGAACTTCCGGTATGTTTCTTCCATTGACATGCTTATTTGGTTTCCTTTGGAGCATTAAAATTGTAATCGGGCCGCAGAGCCTTTA
This sequence comes from Lachnospiraceae bacterium, assembly GCA_017477805.1. Lineage (GTDB taxonomy): Bacteria > Bacillota > Clostridia > Lachnospirales > Lachnospiraceae > SIG336. Next base: position 5,258 of record JAFUUM010000341.1, on the reverse strand, counting down.
ATTCGTCCATGAGGATGCGGGCCGCTTTGGTATCCGGAAGCTGTATCTGTTGTTCCTTGGTACCCTCCGCACGGATCAGGAGATACTCCTGGATGATGTCGCCCTGCTCGCAGCAGAGATTGGCTTCCACGGACAGCTGCCTGCGATAGATGGCTGTTGCATCGTCGTAGGCGATGTAGTAGGTCTTAAAACCCTTTTTAAAGAACAGGAAAGCGGGAGAGATGCAGACTTTTCCGATCTCGTGGCCCTTTTCATAGGCGGCGGTCAGGTCTTTTTCTTCCGCGATTTTGTCAGATCGTAAAGGTGTAAACTTCATAATCGTTGTCGGTCACTTTATAAAGAAAGTCTAAAAAAATAAAGTAAATATAAACATATTTGAGATAATAACACCATATAGTAGGGCTTTCAATAGATGTTGTGGTTAAAATGAAAAACATTCATGCAAAACATGAATAAATGTATCTATCGAAAACTCTGATTTGATGTTTTGAGTTGTTGACAAGAGAAAAAATCTTTGGTAACATAGCATTCGTTGACGCGGTAAAACAACTCCGGGTTCAACAAGCCAAATGCTACTATGGCTCAGTCGGTAGAGCGCATCCTTGGTAAGGATGAGGTCACCGGTTCGATTCCGGTTAGTAGCTCGAAAGAAGTCCTTCAAGCCTGATGAATATCTGGTTTGGGGGATTTTTTTATGCCTTCTTTTGCAACGTTGGGAGAGGGAGTAAATGCGATCGCGCAGCACATAAAATCGCCGGGCAGCTATATAAACTGCCCGGCGTTTTGCTCTTTATATGAATGGTTTGATGTCGTTATGGTGCAGGATCCGGAACCACACCGCCGTCTCCGCCGCCTCCTGTCAGGTCGTCGATGGTGATGGGCGCCTGGATGAGGCCGAGAGCGATGAGCTGCTGGCGCTGCATCTCAATGACCTGGGCTGCCAGTTCGGGATTTGCAAAGAACTCCGCGGTATGCTGACAGGTTGCATTTGCAAGCTCCTCATCGAGGCTGGTGTCAACGGAGTCACCGCTGTTCTCATCTCCCGTGATCTCCGTGGAGATGGCATTTTCTTCCAGGTTATCCGGATTACGCGTCATGATCCGCTGTACGGCGAAAGGACACAGATCCGTTGCCGGCAGATTGTCGTACAGACAATAGTTACCGGTGTAGTGAACATCACAGGTATCCGTAGGAACGGTACCTTCGGCAAAGTACTCGGTCTTTAAGCACGCATCGCAGAGGCCCGTTACCGGCAGTTTACCGGACTGGGAACATACGGTGGCGGTGACAATGCCCTCCGGCATGGGGAAGGCCCTGTTATCCAGATCCGCATGTACTTTCTGCATGACCGTACGCCACATGGAGCGGGCAAGAGATCTGGAACCGTCGTTTTTGCCTAAAATAGAGTTATCATCGATACCTACCCATACGCTGGCGGTGTAGTAAGGCGTATAAGCCGCAAACCACACGTCTCTGTAACTGGTGGTGGTACCGGTCTTACCTGCGATGGTCATGCCGCCGAAATTGGCGTCTTTCGCGGTACCGGTGGTGATAACGTCTTCCATGGCATCCGTTAAGAGAAATGCCGTGGTTTCTTTGATAACACGTCTGGACTCCTGAGTCTGAGTCCGGTCAAGGATCACATTTCCGTCATGGTCGGTGATCTTGGTATACAGGATGGGCTCTAAGTAAACGCCGCCGTTTGCGATGGAAGCGTAGGCTGCGTTCAATTCCATGTTGGTAACACCCTTGGTAACACCACCCAGAGCCAGCGCCTGCTGGATATCGGAGTAGATCTTACCGTCGGAGCCTACCATGCTGGCAACCAGAGTGGTAAAGCCAAAGTTCTGCAGGTAGTCAAAACCAAGCTGAGGAGTGATCTGGGTTAAGGTCTTTACCGCGATGATGTTCAGGGAGTCCCTGATACCGTCACGGATGGAACAGATCCCTCGGTAGCCGGTGTACCAGTTCTTTACGGGACGGCCGCCTTCGTATTCGTAAGGCTCGTCCGTGTGGACCGTTGCCAGCGTCAGGCCGGCAGAGTCAAGTGCGGGGGCAAATGCAGCAAGAACTTTGAAACAGGAACCGGGCTGACGTTTTACATCGTGGGCTCTGTTTAATGTTCTGCTGGCGGTTTTGGCGCCACGGCCGCCCATCATGGCGACAACGTAGCCGGTGGATTGATCTTCAATGGTCATGGAGATCTGAGGCTGAGGAACAAGGGAAACATTCTCCCGGTACATTTCCTCCCCCGGTGCGGTCAGTGCCTGTTCTTTGAACTTCTCGATGTCCTCATAGGCGCTTTCCTGGGAATTGTAAAGTCTTGTGTAACTGCCGCTGACATTGTCCTTGAACCATTTCTCAAAGGCCTCGGTACTGTAGTTTCGCATGGTGCCGTCGGCATCTTTGGTGGTCAGTTCGTAGGATAACAGCCATTTTACGGCTTTGGGGAAGTTGTCTTCGTTACTGAAGGCTTCGTCCATGATGCCCTGGATCGTGGGATCCTGGGTGGAGTAGATCTTCAGGCCTCCGCTGTAAAGCAGGGTGTAGGCCTGGTTTTCGGTGTAGCCGGCGTCCACAAGGTCGTCTAAGACTTCACCGACAAGTGCATCCACAAAGTAGGAGTTTACGGTGTCGTCACCGTTTTCTTCGTTGACGATCTGAATGCGTGAGTAAACGTCATCATTGATGGCTTCTTTATATTCTGCGTTTGAGATGTAGCCCTGAGCCAGCATCTTGTCCAAAACGATCTTTCTCTTGGCCTCGTTGTTTTCCGGGTGGGAGATGGGGTTGTATCTGGAAGGGTTCTGGGTGATCCCGGCGATCACCGCACACTCGGAGAGGGTCAGGTCAGATACGTTCTTATTAAAGTAACGTAGGGAAGCGGCCTGCACGCCCAGGGTGTTCTGTCCGAGGTTTACGGTGTTCATGTAGTTTTCCAGGATGGCATCCTTGGTCATGACCTTTTCAAGTTCAATAGCGAGGTACTGTTCCTGGATCTTACGTTTGATACTCTCCATCTGGGACTCGCTGGTCCAGTTGGTAAACACGTTGTTCTTTAAAAGCTGCTGGGTGATGGTACTTGCACCCTGCCCAAGTTTTCTGTTCTTGATGGCGGTAAAGCCTGCCCGCATGATACCCTGGATGTCGATACCGTTATGCTGGTAAAAACGCTCATCCTCCGTGGCCACAAAAGCGTGGGCCAGATTTTCCGGGATCTGAGCCAGGGTTACCGGGATACGGTTTGCATCGGTGGATACCAGTTTTGCAGTCTGATTTCCCGCGGCGTCGTACACGAAAGTGGAGTAGCCGGAGGGGGATACGTCGATGTTACTGATATCGGGTGCGGTTGCGAGGATGCCTCGAAAAACTCCGATCCCGGCGGAAATGCCGATCATGGCAACTGCGATCAGGGCGATCAAAAGAAGCTCGATGCCGCCGAGAGCGAGTTTCTTGCTCCAGCGGATGCCGTGGGCATTCAGCTCCTTCTGCTTTTTTCTGATTCCTTTTTTACTGTAGTTCATAGAACCTCCTATATGCGCATACGCATAGATAGTATCAGTATACTACTTTGCACTGTCTACTGCAAAGACGCACCAAAGCCCCTGCCTGTGCGGGCTTTGGAAAAGTTACTTGCGCGCTGACGGTCTTGGTGTTATAATCGGTGAGTTTTGATAATAATAAGAAGAAACCCGTTGATGTTATGTTTTATATGATCAGGAGAGAAAAATGAGACAGAAGAAAGAGAACATCAGAAACGTAGCAATCATTGCCCACGTAGACCACGGTAAGACCACACTGGTGGACGAACTGTTAAAGCAGAGCGGCGTTTTCCGTGATAACCAGGAAGTGGCTGAGAGAGTCATGGACTCCGGCGACATCGAGAGAGAGCGTGGTATCACCATTCTGTCCAAGAATACAGCAGTAACTTATCATGATACCAAGATCAACATCATCGACACTCCCGGACATGCCGATTTCGGCGGCGAGGTGGAACGTGTCCTGAAAATGGTAAACGGTGTTGTTCTTGTGGTTGATGCCTTCGAAGGCCCCATGCCCCAGACCAAGTTCGTTTTGAGAAAAGCCATGGAACTGGATCTGCCCGTTGTTGTCTGCGTCAATAAGGTAGACAGACCCGAAGCAAGACCCCAGGAAGTGGAAGATGAAGTTCTGGAGCTGTTTATGGATCTTGATGCCAGCGATACCCAGCTTGACTCCCCCTTCATCTTCGCATCCGCGAAAAAGGGTGTGGCTACAAGAAATCTGACGGTACCCGGCAAGGACATGACTCCCTTATTTGATGCCATCATCGAGCACATCCCCGCACCCGAGGGAGATCCCGATGCAGGCACCCAGATGCTGATCAGCACCATCGATTACAACGAGTATGTCGGACGTATCGGTGTCGGCAAGGTAGATAACGGTACCATCCGTGTAAACCAGGAAGTTGTCCTTTGCAACCATCACGATCCCGACAAGCAGAAAAAGGTTAAGATCGGTAAGCTTTACGAGTTCGAGGGATTAAAGAAAGTAGAAGTACAGGAAGCAGGCATCGGTTCCATCGTAGCCATCTCTGGTATCGCTGATCTGAAGATCGGTGACACCGTATGCGCACCCGAGGATGTACGCCCCATTCCCTTCCAGAAGATCTCCGAGCCCACCATCGCAATGCACTTTATCGTTAATGACTCTCCTCTGGCAGGTCAGGAAGGCAAGTATGTTACTTCCCGTCACATCCGTGACAGACTGTTCAGAGAGCTGAACACAGACGTTTCCCTGAGAGTGGAAGAGACAGATAACACCGACTCCTTCAAGGTTTCCGGTCGTGGCGAGTTGCATCTGTCCGTCCTTATTGAAAACATGCGTCGTGAAGGCTATGAATTTGCGGTAAGTAAGGCAGAGGTTATTTATAAGAAAGACGAGAACGGCAAACTCCTTGAGCCCATGGAGACCGTATTCATCGATGTTCCCGAGGAATTCTCCGGCGTGGTAATCGAGAAACTCAGCATGAGAAAGGGTGAACTCTTAAATATGGGAGCTGCCAACGGCGGCTACACCAGACTGGAGTTCTCCATCCCCTCCAGAGGCCTCATCGGTTACAGAGGCGACTTCATGACCGATACCAAGGGTAACGGTATCATGAATACCCAGTTCGATTGCTATGGACCTTATAAGGGAGATATCCAGTACAGAAAGATGGGATCCCTCATCGCATTTGAGGCAGGCGAGGCTGTAACCTACGGTCTGTTCAATGCACA
>JAFUUM010000026.1 GCA_017477805.1 Lachnospiraceae bacterium | reverse complement strand
TAACGCGGAGTATCATCCGCCTGTTGAAGCGAAGAAAAGTAAAAGAAAAGCGGTCAAAGATGACAGCAAGAACGAAAGCGGTAACTGAGTCCGCAGTGCAATCTCATACAGACAAGAACCTGCAAACAAGACTGATCACCATCGGTCTTGTTTGTTTTGCTTTGGTGACGATCATTGGGATTTTGAAGGCGCTCTTTGTCAGTCTGGATATCGATGAAAGTTATGCTGTGGCCTGCGCTTATCGCATGAGCCGGGGAGATCATCTGCTTCGGGATATGTACGAACCTCATCAGTTCAGCAGTTTGTTTTTACTGCCCTTTGTGGCCCTCTACACCGGCATCACCGGCGGGATAGCGGGGATCGTGATCTTTCTTCGTTTGATCGGAGTTTTACTGCAGGCGCTGGTGGGTTGGCTCTTTGTCAGGTGCTTCCGGGACCGGCTGCCGAAGCAGGCACTGGTTTTGATCTTTTTGGTGCATATGAATTTCCTTCCCAAGTGGATCCAGCTGCCGGAGTTTGAACTGCTGCATTATCTGCTGATGTTATTGCTGTTCGTCTGTCTGGATGAGTATCATCGGGGAACGAGAGAAGAGAAGGCAGGAAAGAGCGGGAGTCGGCGGGCACTTGTCTGCGCAGCACTGGCGGGGGTTGTGAACTTCGGTCTTGTACTGAATTATCCGGATCTGATCCTGTTGTGGCCGCTTCTTGTTTTCGTGATCCTGAAACTGGGGCAGCAGGGGAAGAAACTGCCGGGAGTATTGGAGATAGTTCCTTCGAAAGAAGAGACCCTGGAAGCAAAGAAAAGAGCCAGGCAGAGTGTGCTGGCAGCGGTGACGTATACTTCAGGTCTGGGTGTACCGGGACTTCTACTCCTTGGTTATCTCTTTACCTATCTGGATCTTAATGGGATCATCACCGGCCTGAAACATATGGCTTCCGATCCCTCCCATGGGCTTTCAAAAGCGACCATGCTGACCATCCATGCGCAGCAACTGAGAGTTCCGGTGCTGATTTGCCTTGGCATTGCTGTTGTTCCTGCGGTGGTGGCACAGCCTGCCGTATTTGGGGAAAAATCCAGATCGAGGGCAGCGGATGAGGGGTTTAAAAAGGTTTGTCATACCACCTTTGTCTTGACGACCGTGGTTACCGTGCTGACCTGCGCTTACACGGCTTATCAGTATGTTGCCGGCATCGGCACGATCAACATCGGTATGTGGCGTTATCTTCCCATGGCTTTTGGAGGGCTTGTCATAGCACTGATGGTGCGGGATGAGCATGCTTCCCTGTTTTACGGACTTCTGCTTCCTTCCTATGCAGGAGAAGTTCTGATCCTTTTGATGACCAACATGGATGCGGGAACCGCCATGTCTAAACTGTTCCCGGCGGTGCTGGGAACGCTGGTGTTGTTTACGGAGTTCTTCTTTGGGAAGACATCTGAAACCGAAGATAGTCCCGGGGATTTCCGGAAACTTCTTCCGGTGTATGTCTGCTTCCTGATCGCGCTGCTCCTGCCTCTTCTTGTCAGCCGTTTGTACCTCATCCGCGTTACAGGCTGTGCCAACGCAAACATCACTGCAAAGACGGAAGTGGTGGAATATGGTCCTGCCAAAGGGATCCGGATGATCGGTTCTCTTGCTGATGCCATGAACGACGACTATCGGGAGCTGACCTCCCGATTGAGCGGGGACGACGGGCTTTTGTACATCGGAAACGAGAACCTGGTGTATCTCTTTACGGACGCGGAGATCTGTGCCGCCTCCACTCTCAGTACCAGCGTTTTCAACCGGACTTTTGTTGAATATATCTATGATCATGAAGGCAAGTTCCCTACGGTGATCGCCGTGGACAAACTCTTGTCCGAGCATGAGGGTTATTTCAATTCTCCTTATAATCAGGAGTTTTTGGATTATATCGAGGTGGGCTACGGGTATTCCCGGGTGGAAGAGACTGCCTATCTTCGGATCTACCGTAAATAAGTTGACATTTTTTATGCTTTCGTGCATTATATTTGTCAGAATTGAAAACGTTGTATTCAAAAAGACGATGACGAAGACAGTAGGCAGTGCAGGAACGCCTCAGCGAGCCGGTGATGGTGCAAGACCGGTGTTAGTAGTGCACTCTGAGGAAAGCACGCAAAGCGTGCTCTTCAGCCCGAACGCATGGCGTTCGGTTGTCGCCGGCGTACGCCGGAACGACGGCTAAAGATCACTTCTGAGTTGCCGACCGAAATCATTTTGAAAGTAGGATCGGACGTGCATCCGCGTTAGGGATAAAGATATCCGGCGACAGCCTTTTAAGGCCGATCGTTCGCGTATCCGCAAGGGAAATACAGGTGGTTTAGGATGCTCAGGCTCCGTCCCGTATGGGATGGGGCCTTTATCATTCTTAAGATCAGGCAAGAGCGAAAGGAGTAAAGATGTACCAGAAAGTTGATGCCAGTCTGAATTTTGTAGAAAGAGAAAAGGAAGTAACAAAGCTTTGGAAAGAGAATAACGTGTTCCAGAGATCCATCTCTGAGAGAGAAGGATGCCCTACTTACATGTTCTTTGACGGACCTCCCACAGCAAACGGAAAGCCCCACATCGGTCACGTGCTGACCCGTGTTATCAAGGATATGATCCCCAGATACCGTACCATGAAGGGCTATCAGGTACCCCGTATGGCCGGTTGGGATACCCACGGTCTGCCCGTTGAGCTGGAAGTGGAAAAGGCCATCGGCATCAACGGTAAGGATCAGATCGAAGCTTACGGTATCGATCCCTTCGTTCAGAAATGTAAAGAGTCCGTATGGAAATACAAGGGCATGTGGGAGGAGTTTTCCGATGCCGTTGGTTTCTGGGCGGATATGGAAAAGCCTTACGTTACCTATCATGACGACTACATCGAGTCCGAGTGGTGGGCTTTAAAGGAGATCTGGGACAAAGGTCTTTTATACAAGGGCTTCAAGATTGTTCCTTACTGCCCTCGCTGCGGTACCCCTCTGTCTTCTCACGAGGTAGCACAGGGATATAAAGCGGTGAAAGAGCGTTCCGCTATCGTTCGCTTTAAGGTAGCGGGAGAAGATGCGTTCTTCCTGGCATGGACCACCACACCCTGGACTCTGCCCAGTAACGTGGCACTTTGCGTAAACCCCGAAGAGACCTACGTAAAGGTTAAGGCCGGCGACGGATTTACTTATTATATGGCACAGGCTCTTCTGGATACCGTTCTTGGAGAAGGCTATGAAGTTCTGGAAACTTACAAGGGTAAGGACCTTGAGCGCAAGGAATACGAGCCCCTCTTTGAGTGCGCGGCAAAAGTTGCTGAGAAGCAGCACAAGAAAGGCTTCTTTGTAACCTGCGATGATTACGTTACCATGACCGACGGTACCGGTATCGTACACATTGCTCCCGCTTTCGGTGAAGACGATGCAAACGTTGGCCGTAACTACGACCTGCCTTTTGTACAGATGGTAGACGGCAAAGGTAATATGACGGAAGAGACCGATTATGCCGGCAAGTTCGTTAAGGATGCGGATCCCCTGATCCTGAAAGATCTGGATGCGAGAGGACAGCTCTTTGCAGCACCCAAGTTCGAGCATGATTATCCTTTCTGCTGGAGATGCGATACTCCCCTTCTGTACTATGCTCGTGAGTCCTGGTTCATCAAGATGACCGCTGTCCGCGATGACCTGGTCCGCAACAACAAGACCGTTAACTGGATCCCTCAGTCCATCGGTGAGGGAAGATTTGGTAACTGGCTGGAGAACATCCAGGATTGGGGTATCTCCAGAAACCGTTATTGGGGAACTCCTCTGAACATCTGGGAATGCCCTGACTGCGGCGAGAGGATCTCCATCGGTTCCAGAGCGGAACTGGCTGAAAAGTCCGGAAATGATGCAGCTCTTACCGTAGAGCTTCACAGACCTTACATCGATGAGATCACCTGCAAGTGTGCTAAGTGCGGCGGTACCATGAAGAGAGTGCCCGAGGTGATCGACTGCTGGTTTGACTCCGGTGCAATGCCTTTTGCTCAGCATCACTATCCTTTTGAACACAAGAAAGAATTTGAGGAGCAGTTCCCCGCAGCCTTCATTTCCGAGGCTGTGGACCAGACCAGAGGCTGGTTCTACTCCCTGATGGCAGAGTCCACTCTGCTCTTTAACAAGTCCCCCTATGAGAACGTTATCGTTCTTGGACTGGTGCTGGATGAGAACGGCCAGAAGATGAGTAAGAGTAAGGGCAATTCCGTGGATCCCATGGAGGCTCTGTCTACTCTCGGTGCCGATGCCATCAGATGGTACTTCTACATCAACTCCGCACCCTGGCTGCCCAGCCGTTTCCATGACAAGGCTGTGACCGAAGGCCAGAGAAAGTTCCTGGGAACTCTGTGGAACACCTATGCTTTCTACATCCTGTATGCTGAGATCGATCTGTTCGATCCCACCAAGTACAGCCTGGATTATGATAAACTGCCGGTAATGGATAAGTGGATCCTCTCCCGCCTGTATTCCGCTATCAAGGATACGGATCAGAACCTGGAGAACTACCGTATCCCCGAGGCAGCAAAAGCACTGGATGCATTTGTGGACGAACTTTCTAACTGGTATGTCCGCAGATCCAGAGAGCGTTTCTGGGCAAAGGGCATGGAGCAGGATAAGATCGATGCCTACATGACCCTGTACACCTGCCTGACTGAGATCTGTAAGGCAGCAGCGCCCATGGTTCCTTTCATGACCGAGGAGATCTACCAGAACATGGTCCGCAGTGTAGATGCATCCGCGAAGGATTCCATCCATCTGTGCGATTATCCTGCAGTAAAAGAGGAGTACATCGACAAAGAACTTGAGAGCAACATGGATGAAGTTCTGAAGATGGTAGTCCTTGGCCGTGCGGGACGTAATGAAGCAAACATCAAGAACCGTCAGCCCATCGGCAACATGCTGGTGAAGGCAGAGCACGAACTTCCTGAGTATTTCAAGGAGATCGTTCGTGAAGAACTGAATGTCAAGAACATCACCTTCGTAGATGATGTTTCCGAATATACCGGCTACACCTTCAAGCCTCAGCTTCGTACCGTAGGACCGAAGTACGGCAAGCAGCTGGGCGGCATCAAGGCTTATCTGGAGCAGGTGGATGGTGTTGCTGCTTATGCACAGTTGAAGGAACAGGGTGCCCTGACCTTTACTGTGGACGGAACTGAAGTATCTCTGGCAGAAGAAGATCTTCTCATCAGCGCTAAGCAGGTAGAGGGCTTTGAGACCCAGTCCGATGCCAAGGTGACCGTTGTTCTTGATAAGACCCTGACTCCCGAACTCATCGAGGAAGGCTTTGCCAGCGAGATCATCAGCAAAGTCCAGACCATGAGAAAAGAAGCAGGCTTTGAAGTAATGGATCACATCCGTCTGTCCCTGAAGGGCAACGAGAAACTGTCTGCGATCCTCGAGAAGAACAAAGACAGTGTCTGCACCAAGGTACTGGCTGACGAATTATTAAAAGACGCAGACCTTGCTGTATCCAAGGAATGGAACATCAACGGCGAGACCGCTGTGATCTCTGTGGAAAGAGTCTAAATGATAATTGGGGAAAGAACATGAAGAAAGAGATCCGTTCTCTTTTGAGGAGCAAAGCATATCTCGTTATCCTGCTTGCTTCCGCCATCGCTGCATATGCATACGGGATCACCCACAGTGCCATCGACATCGATGACACTGCGATCCCGTTGTACTTTCAGCAGGGGCTTGCCCCCTATGTTCACAGGTGGACGCTGTTTACTTTTTTCCACCTGTTCCATATCCCCGTGGATTTTCAATACACTGCACTTGTTGACGGGATCAGCATACTTTTCTTATGCTGTTCCGTCACCGTCTGGTGCAGTCTCTGGAAGTGGCTGCTGGACCGGTATGTTCAGCTGCAACCTTTTCTTTACGGCCTTGTTGCTGCCGTATTTATCACCAATCCCATCATCACCGAAGTGTTTATCTACTTCCTCCATAACGGGATCTGCATCGCCTACGGATTCACCGGACTGGCGCTGTATTTCTTCCTTGCGGCCACAGGGCAGAAGGGAAGAAAGAGGATCCTCTCTCTGGCAGGGGCGACGGTCCTTCTTGCTCTTGCGGTAGGCTGTTATGAATCTTTCCTCCTGGTTTTTGTCATGGGGGCTTTTTTGGCGTTTATCCTCATCCATGGTTTTCTTGGGGAGGAAGAGGGAAAGGACGGTTTTCCTGTGGGAAAGGTGGCCGTGTGGTTTTTCCATGGTGTTATCGTTGCGGCCGGCACCCTTTTGATCCGTGTGCTGATGTACCATGTTTGCAAACTGATGTATGATCCCGGTGTTTTTGAAGAGTACGATGTGACTTACCGGGCGATCTTTGGGGACAATTTTACCGCGCTGTCGGAGCTTGGAATGACGTTAAAACGGTACATTTCCGCGTATCATCTGGCGGGAATGATGTACCTGCCCGTTGCGCTGCTTGTGCTGTCCCGCATCGTGATCCTTTGCACCGGATTGTACGCTGCTTTTGCCCGAAAGAAGATCACAGTCTTTTTTGCAACGGCAGTGCTTCTTTTCTTACCGCCTTTTATGGCCGTATTCGAGGGAACTGTGACCAAGTTTAGGTCTGCCCAGTATATTCCCATGTTAAGCGCCTTTGCAGTCCTGCTGGCGATGGCATTTTTGTTTAGGCACTTCGGAGAGAAAAAACGGCTGCCGGGGTATCTTCTTCTCGTTGCCGGTCTGGTCCTTGTGATCCTGCAGTGCGCGGAAATGAATAAGTGGTTTTCCGTGAACTATCAAAAGCATGAATGGGCCCGTGAAACCATGATGGGGATTGCGGAAGACCTGAAAAATGGAGACTATGATCTGTCCAAACCCATTGTGATCTTCGGAAATGCAGAAGTTCCGGTCGAGATCGCATCCCGTGGTGCTATTTCCTATAACTCCGGGGCGTTCCGGATCATCAGTATGCTGACGGATCCTATTGATCCCCATTGGAAAGAGAAGTGTTACAGATCCTACGGATACGTTTATGATCCTACCCCCGGTGAGTCCATCCTCGCCTGGGGAATGGATGCCTTTAACCATACGGATGAGCAGCTGATCAAACTGTGGG
>JAFUUM010000340.1 GCA_017477805.1 Lachnospiraceae bacterium | reverse complement strand
CTCGTCGTAGCGATTCCCGTAACGGCCATCGTAACCTCCGCTTACCGTCAGAAGGTAACGGATGCCAAGATCGGCAGTGAGGAGGAGAAAGCGCGCGGTATTCTCGATGACGCTCTGAACACTGCGGAAGCGAAGAAGCGGGAAGCTGAACTGGAGATCAAAGAGGACACGATCCGGACCAAGAGGGAACTGGATCAGGAAATCAAAGAACGTCGCAGTGAAGTCAAGAATGCTGAACACCGCATCCAGCAGAAGGAAGAAAACATCGAGAAGAGAACCAGTGCGATCGAGAAGAAAGAAGCAAGTCTGGCAGCAAAAGAAGAGGCTCTGGCAAAGAAGAAAGAAGAGATTGCCAAGCTGAACGAAGAGCGGATACAGGAACTGGAGCGAATCTCCGGATTAACCTCTGAACAAGCAAAAGAGCACTTACTGAAGATTGTTGAAGAAGATGTAAAGCACGAGACTGCGGTCATGATCAAAGAGATCGAGACCCAGGCAAAAGAAGAAGCGGATAAGCGCGCAAAGGAATATATCGTGAATGCGATCCAGAAGTGCGCAGCGGATCACGTGGCAGAAGCCACCATCTCCGTTGTTCAGCTTCCCAGCGATGATATGAAGGGCAGGATCATCGGCCGCGAGGGACGAAACATTCGTACTCTCGAGACCATGACCGGCGTGGAACTGATCATCGACGATACCCCGGAGGCAGTTGTCCTCTCCGGATTTGATCCCGTCAGAAGAGAAGTGGCCAGAGTTGCTCTGGAAAAACTGATCATCGACGGTCGTATCCATCCGGCGCGTATCGAAGAAACTGTTGAGAAAGCACAGAAAGAAGTAGATGCCCAGATCAAGGAAGCCGGCGAAGAAGCCGTTCTGGAAGTGGGCGTACACGGATTAAACCCCGATCTGATCAGACTTCTGGGAAAGATGAAGTTCCGTACCAGTTATGGTCAGAACGTTCTGAAGCATTCTATCGAGGTTGCACAGTTATCCGGACTGTTTGCGGCAGAACTCGGACTGGACGTTCGTCTGGCAAAGAGAGCAGGTCTGCTGCATGATATCGGTAAAGCCGTGAACCACGAGATGGAGGGTTCTCATGTACAGCTTGGCGCAGATCTGTGCCGCAAGTACAAAGAACATCCTGTTGTGATCAATGCAGTTGAGTCTCACCATGGTGATGTGGAGCCTACATCCCTGATCGCCGTGATCGTTGCCGCATCCGATGCGATTTCCGCAGCAAGACCCGGCGCAAGACGCGAAAACCTTGAGACTTACACAACAAGGCTCAAAGAATTGGAAGACATCGCAAACAACTTCAAAGGCGTAGAAAAATCTTTTGCTATTCAGGCAGGTAGAGAGATTCGTGTAATGGTAGTTCCCGAGCAGGTAACGGATGCAGACATGGTGATCATGGCAAGGGATATTGCAAACAAGATCCAATCCGAACTGAAGTATCCCGGTACCGTAAAGGTCAATCTGATCCGCGAGAGCAGAGCCGTCGATTATGCGAAGTAAAGACTAACAAGAAAAGTCAGGTCGAAAGATCTGGCTTTTTTTATGCCTTTTTTGTCAGTATTTAGGGTTGACGGAAAATGGAGGCCGATGATAAAATACCACGAGTGGGATATTTGTATAGTTGTATACAATCCTGCGAGAAGTAAGAAAAATCAATGGTTTCAGAAAGGAATCCCGTATGAAATCCTATCTGCAGATGAGCAAAGAGGAACTGATGGAATGCAAGGCTGACCTGGAGAAAGCCTTCGAAGACGCCAGGGGTAAAGGACTGAAGCTGGACATGTCCCGTGGAAAACCGGCAGCTATGCAGCTGGATCTGGTAATGCCCATTATGGATGTCCTGAATTCCAAATCCGACCTGACAAGCCGTGACGGTATGGATTGCAGAAACTATGGCGGTCCTGACGGACTTCCGGAAGCAAAAGAACTGATGGCAGCCATGATCGATGTAAAGCCCGAGCAGGTCGTTGTCTGCGGCAATTCCAGTCTGAACATTATGTATGATACCGTATCCCGTTCCGTAACCCACGGCGTCTGCGGATCCACTCCCTGGTGCAAACTCCCGGAAGTGAAGTTCCTTTGCCCCGTGCCCGGTTACGACCGTCACTTTAAGGTCACCGAGAACTTTGGGATCAAGATGATCAACATCCCCATGACTCCCCAGGGACCCGATATGGACCTTGTGGAGAAGTATGTCAATAACGACCCTGCGGTAAAGCGAATCTGGTGTGTGGCAAAGTATGCCAATCCCCAGGGATATAACTATTCCGATGAGACCGTAAGACGCTTTGCGGCGTTAACTCCCGCGGCGGAAGACTTCAGGATCTACTGGGATAACGCTTACTGCGTCCATCATCTGTACACCGATCCCGAGAGACAGGATCACATCCTGAACATCCTGGATGAGTGCGAAAAAGCAGGTCATCCCGATCTTGCTTTTGAATTCTGTTCCACTTCCAAAGTCAGCTTCCCCGGTGCCGGTGTGGCTGCTGTGGCTTCTTCCGCAAACAATCTGGAGTGGATCAAAAAGTCCATGCATATCCAGACCATCGGACACGACAAGATCAATCAGCTGCGCCATGTGCGGTATTACAAGGATATCGATGGCCTTCTGCAGCAGATGCAGCTCCACGGCGATATGATGCGTTCCAAGTTCGAAGCAGTGGAGAAGAGACTGGAAGAGGCGCTGGAAGGTCTGGAGATCGGAACCTGGACCAAGCCCAACGGCGGTTACTTTATTTCCTTTGATGCTCTGCCCGGATGTGCAAAAGCCATCGTTGCAAAGTGCAAGGAAGCCGGTGTGACCCTGACTTCCGCAGGTGCAACTTATCCCTACGGCATCGATCCCGAGGATAAGAATATCCGGTTTGCACCTTCTTATCCCACCCCCAGAGAGATGTCCGATGCCACCGAGATCTTCGTGCTCTGCGCAAAGCTAGTGAGCGTGGACAAACTCCTGGAAGGAAAATAAAAGCCTGAAAAGACGGGCCATAACGAAACTGTAAACCTCTTCGGCGTCCTAAAGTGCCCGAAGAGGTTTTTGATTCCCCATCTTCGGAATCTTTGTTGCACCCCTCCATGTTTTTTGCGTATAATAGGGACAGATGTTTACATAACAACACGATAGAACACAACATCTGCCGAAATTTTTACAGAATGAACTATATGTAGTAGTTTTTGCTACGCACCGCTTTTGGGGGAGCAGCTTCGCGTGGAAAATCTCAGAGAGCAGACACAGGCTTACCTGACCTACCAGAAAAATGTCAGAAGAGCCAGCGAAAATACCATACAGTCTTATGAACGGGACCTGAGACGTTTCTGCGAGATGATGGAAAAGCAGGGGGTCAATGATCCTTCCCGGGTAACGCCCTGGAGCCTTTCCGAGTACCTGGATCACTTAAACAGCGGAGAGTTCAAGGCCACAACCGTCTCCAGGAATATAGCGGCGCTAAAGGGCCTGTTTCATTTTATGGCAAGACGCGGGGTGATCCATGAGGACATCACCACCATGTTAAAGCCGCCCAAGATCGAGAAAAAGCTCCCGGTGATCTTGTCCGCAGAGGAGGTTTCCGCCCTTCTTGCCCAGACCGACGGAAATTCCAAGAAAGCCATTCGGGATAAGGCTATGCTGGAACTCATGTGTTCCACGGGACTTCGGGTATCGGAACTCATTGAATTAAAGGTTTCGGATGTGAATGTGACCATGGGATATGTGGTCTGCAGGGAAAAGTCCGGAGACCGGATGATCTCCTTCGGAGAAGAGGCCAATGCGGCTCTTCGAAGATATTTGGGAGATACCAGAGAAGACATGATCGGAGAACCGACGGATCTTTTGTTTGTGAATGTTTCCGGATCCTCCATGAGCAGGCAGGGTTTTTGGAAGCTGATCAAAAGTTACGCCAAAAAGGCGGGAATCAAGAAGGATATCACGCCCCACACCTTCCGGCACACCTTTGCAGCCAACCAGATGCAGGACGGCGCAGGCTTAAAAGAACTCCAGGAAACCCTGGGACATTCCGATATTTCCTCTACACAGGTCTATCGGAAAGTAAAGGAAGAACAGGATGCGGAGATCAAGGCAAAGCGGGCGGCAGACAGGGAAGCCTGGCTGAAGCTGGTGGAAGAAAACGCCAATGCCGATCTTTAACTTATTTCCTTGACTGGGAACGCAAGGCTCTGACCATGACCGGCAGGGCCTTTTTTAATTCATCTTCCGTCAGGGAAGCGTAGCTAATGAGGAAGCGGTGATGGTACTCCGGACGGTCGTGATAGGCATAGTCCGACAGGGAACTTAAGCGGATCTTTTCCGAACGGAGCTTCTCCGTGAAGGTCTGATCGTTTGAAACGGCGGGAAGCCGCAGTACAAAGTGGAGCCCTGCGTTTTCTTCCTCAATGACGGCATATTCCGAAAGGGGGGAGGCTGCAATGGCATCCAGGATCATACGCCGCTCTTTTCGGTAGAAGTTTCTCATTCTCGCAATATGGCGCTCGTAATATCCTTCGCAGATGAAGGCCGCCAGAGTGTACTGCTCAAAGGCGGAAACGGCGGAAGAGTAGTAGGAGAGCCTATTTTTGTAAATGGAAAGCAGAGCATCCGGAAGCACCATGTAGGCAATGCGTATGGAGGGGGCCAGGGTCTTGGTAAAGGTGTTCATGTAGATGACCCTCTCACTGTCCAACACTGACAGGGGCGGGATGGGCTTTCCGTTAAAGCGGAATTCGCTGTCGTAATCGTCCTCAATGATGTAGGCGTCCTCGGTGGCAGCCCAGGCAAGAAGTTTGTAGCGCCTGCCCACGGGCATGACGCAGCCGGTGGGGAAGTGATGGGAAGGGGAAGTATGCAGGAGCCTGATATTACTGCCGTATAACAGATCTACCCGAAGACCCTTTTCATCTACGGGGATGTGGACGCACTTGTGGCCTGCACCTTCGTATAGTTGGCCGATCTTTTTGTAACCGGGATCTTCCACCGCGGTAATGGCGGAACCACCAAGGAGCTGAAGGACAACGGAATGCAGGTACTCCGTACCCGGCCCGATGAGAATGTGGGAAGGCTGTACATACAGACCCTTTGCCTGAAGAAGATAGGCGGCGATGGCTTCCTGAAGTTCCGGGATCCCCATGGAGGGAGCAGCCTGCAGGAAATTGCCCTCCCGGTCCGCAAGGATCCTTCGAAGGAGTTTGCTCCAGGTGGAGAAGGGGAAAGCATCGGCATGCAAGCGGCCGGAAGTGAAGTCGATGAAGGATTCGACGGGCTGCTTTTTGACGGATCTTGTTTTAGTGGAACCATCAGACTCGGCAGAAGTCGCGGAAATTGGCCCGGAAGCCTGCCGAAACGCCAGAGAAAGATCGGCGCCCTCACTGATCTCGCTGACGTAAAAACCGCTTCGGGATCTTGAGGTGATATAGCCCTCGGATAAAAGCTGGGCATAGGCATTTTCTGCGGTGATAACGGCGATCCCCTGATCGGCGGCAAAGTTCCGCTTGGAGGGAAGTCTTGTGCCTGCAGGGAGAACCCCTTTTAAGATGTCTCCGCGGATGCATTCGTACAGATATTGATAAAGCGGCGTAGTTCCACGTTTTTCCAGGTCGTAGCGCATGTTCCACCTCATTTGAATTCACAAATTGACCTTATGAAAAAATACAAAAATGAGCTTATACATAAGGTCAATATCTGATTATACTAGGAAACAAGGATCCGGTCAAAAAAGAATAGAGGAATAAAGGAGATCTTGAAAATGAAGCGAGTTATGACAATCCAGGATATTTCCTGTATCGGAAAGTGCTCCCTTACGGTTGCACTTCCCATTTTATCGGCCATCGGTTTAGAGGCCGCTATCGTACCTACGGCGGTTTTGTCCACCCATACACAATTCCGGGATTTTACATTCCGGGATCTGACGGAGGACTTAGAGCCTATCCGGAAACACTGGGAAAAGGAGAAATTCTCCTTTGAAGCCATCTATACCGGATATCTCGGGAGCCGCAGACAGATCGATATCGTCAGAGATTACGTGCGGACCTTTGGCGGCAACGGACACGCCCTCATCGTGGATCCTGCCATGGCGGATGGCGGAAAACTCTATGTGGGTTTTGATGAGGCTTTTGTGGAAGAGATGAAGGGCCTTTGCGGAGAGGCTGATGTGATCCTGCCCAACATCTCCGAGGCTGCCTTTTTGACAGGCTCCGAGTATCCGGGAGAAGAAGCGGATGAGGAGACTCAGAAGGAACTGCTTTTAAAACTCTCCGAACTTGGGAGCAAATATAGTATTATCACCGGAGTAACTTTATCTGATGGAAGTTTTGGATTTATAGGCTATAATAGAGAAAGTAAAGAATTTTTCAGTTATGGCAATCCGAAAGTTCCCTATAAATCTCACGGTACCGGAGATATTTTCGCAAGTACCTTTACCGGTGCGTACGTGAGAACGGGCGATCTCTTCGAAGCATTGAAGATCGCCGCGGATTACACCTCCGCCTGCATCAGGAATTCCTACGGGGATCCCGATCACGTGGACTACGGTGTGAACTTTGAACTGGAATTGCCGTATCTGATCGAGAGGATCGGAAAATAAGGCAAATGAAAGCCAAAGGCTATGAAATCGATATGGTGAACGGCCCCCTGCTGGGGAAGATCCTGCTGTTCTATGTACCCCTGATGCTGTCCAGCGTTTTGCAGCTTCTGTTTAACGCGGCGGACATCATCGTGGTGGGACAGTACGCCGGAGCAAATGCCCTGGGTGCAGTGGGTGCCACCAGTTCGCTGATCAACCTGCTTGTAAATCTGTTCATGGGTCTGTCCGTGGGCGTAAACGTGCTCGTGGCAAATTATTACGGAGCAAAACGTGAAAAAGACCTGTCGGAGATGGTCCATACGGCCGTTGCAACAAGCTTTGTCAGTGGTGTGATCCTGGTGGCAGTGGGGCTTGTAGCCGCAGGTCCTGCGTT
>JAFUUM010000339.1 GCA_017477805.1 Lachnospiraceae bacterium | reverse complement strand
TGGGATGCGGAGATCATGATACCGCAGTCGAAATCATCCACCCGTGCGATATAAGCTACGGAAGGTGTGGTGGTTACGTGCATGATGTATGCGTCCGCACCGGAAGCCATAAGGCCTGTACATAAAGCATACTCAAACATGTAAGAAGAACGCCTCGTGTCCTTACCGATGACAACTTTCGCTTTCTTATTCTGACGTGCACCGTAGTACCAGCCAAGGAACCGGCCGATCTTGATGGCATGGTCAAATGTCAGATTTTTATTGGCTTCCCCACGGAAGCCGTCGGTACCGAAATATTTACCCATTTGTCTGATCCCCCTTAGTGTTCCAGTTCCAGATTTTTCAGAAGCTCCCGGATCTGCTCCACGGAGAGCCACTCGGTGTTATTTCCGGAGCTGTAGGAGAACCCGTCTGCAACCCGCTTTCCGGTTCCGTCGGGATTGGGTTTCTGACGATTATTCCAAACCATCTGGGGATAGATGATGAAATGCTTCTCAAACTCATAAGTGTTGGGAGCATCTTCCACAGTTACCATGATCTCATGAAGTTTTTCGCCTTCGCGAATACCGACTTCAGGCTTTGCGCAACCGGGAAGCATTGCCTCTGCAAGATCCGTGATCTTAAAGGAAGGGATCTTGGAAATAAAGGTCTCACCGCCGTTTGCCTCTGCCAGAGCCTTGATCACAAGCTCCACGCCCTGGGTGATGGAGATCCAGAAACGGGTCATACGGTTATCCGTGATGGGCAGTTCTTTTCCGCCGTTGTCGATGATGTTCTGGAAAAAGGGAATAACGGAACCGCGGCTTCCTGCAACGTTACCGTAACGTACGATGGAGAAGTTGGTGTTCTTGGAGCCGGTGTATGCATTGGCTGCGATGAACAGCTTATCGGAAACCAGCTTGGTACCACCGTAGAGGTTTACAGGGTTTACAGCCTTATCGGTAGAGAGGGCCACAACCTTCTTTACACCGGTATTCAGGGCTGCGTCGATAACATTCTGGGCACCGTGGATGTTGGTCTTGATGGCCTCGTTGGGGTTGTACTCGCAGGCGGGCACCTGTTTCATGGCTGCCGCATGGATCACGTAATCCACACCCTCAAACGCTCTCTCTAAGCGCTCCTTATCCCGTACATCACCGATAAAGAAACGGAGCTTGTCCGCATGCTCTTTAAACTCATTTGCCATGATGAACTGCTTGAACTCATCACGGGAATAAATGATGATCTTCTTGGGGTTATAGTGGGTCAGCACATACTTGGTAAATGCCTTTCCAAACGTACCGGTTCCACCGGTTACCAGTAAAGTCTCGTTATCGATCATAAGTCTTTTCTCCTGTCTTTCTAAAATGCCTTACGCTGTTACAGATGAGCGTGGGGCAAATAAAGTTTAGACGAACATATTCCGTAAAATTATAAGTGCAGGGACGGTTCAAGTCAAACTCGCCCGAGCCTACTGCCGAAGCTTCACGAAATAGCACCCTTCCCGGATCTTATGTACCGATCCCTCCTGGGGGTAAATGGGAAGTTCTTTGAATTCATCGGATTGGATATACTCCTCCATATCGGCAATACCGTACATTTTATAGGAAACCCCCATACGCTCTTCCAAGATCTTATTCCAGGCCGTATAACCCTGGACATTTTCATTAAATTGCTGATGTGCAAGCGTTCCACGGAGGGTGAACCCTGCCATGGTGATGGTATAGGGTTCCGGCTGGTTATCATTATTGACCCCGCCGTAGATAAAGACATAGCACTGGGAATTGATCTCCGGATAGGTCATTTCCAGACTGGTAACGATACGCTGTGCCAGGTTATGGGTCTTCTCTGCGTAGTAGTTCTGCACCATCTGATAGATCCCCATGTACACCACCATGACAACAAGAATGTACGCAAGGGCTCCCCAGATCGTCCAGCCTGCAACCGCAGTAAGAACATCCCGTTTCTCCGAACGATCGGCTTCCCGTTTCACTGCCTCCCAAACAGAGAGTAAGAACAGATAGGGCAGGACCATGGTCGGCAGCATGATCAAGGTCACCGTGCCAAAGTTAAGGATGCTGATACCGTTTACAAATACAGGAAGAATCAGCACTGCGATCCCTGCGCCAAGACATGTCAACTTACTCTTTTTCCGTCTGTACAGGAGCCAGCCCACTAACAAAACCCCTATGATCAGAAGAACAAGATTTACAGTCCCCCTGTGTCTCCAGGAATTATTGATGGCAGCATCCCCGATAAAGATCCGGAAGAATCCGAGATAAGCCTCCCCGGTCTGTCCCGGCAACGCCTTAAGGTCAATGGAGGTGCTGTACTCCAACCGGCTGGTATAAGGAGACATGGTCTTTACCATGATGAAATACAGGATCATGGAAATAACACTTGCAGCCCCTGCAAACACAAGTTTCAAAAAACTTCGCTTCACCACGGCCTTATCCGTCAGTGAAGACTCTGCATTCTGAACCGTCAGCAGATCCCGGATAAACAAGGCCACCCACAAGGCCGGCGCCAGGAAGAAATAAGCCTGATATAGATTTAAAACCGCCAGCAAAAGGATTGCAGCGACAATCCCCCGCCATACATTCTGTTTCTCCCAAAAGATCCAGACCGCTATCGCTGCAAGGAGAAACGAAAGCATATAAGAGTCCGCTGTAAATCGGTAAGTTAACGTGTCCGCAAACACGGGGTAAAGGATCACCGTCAGGATCGAGACCACTTTGGCGATCACACCGTCAATGCGCAATAACCTGCAGATCAAAAGCGTCCCCAGGATAACAAACAAAAAACTGATGATCACCGTCAGGGGGCCAAAGATAAACAAACTCCGGATCTTTGCAACATACCTGATCAAAAAGCGGCCGCATACTTCTTCCCACTCGTAATCCACCGAGGGCCGATAAATGCTTCCGCAAAGGTTTCCATCCCCGCAGTAAAACTCTCCGGCAATGGTTTGAAAATATAACAGCAGCATCGCCAGCGTTCCAAAAAGAAACGCCCACATTTCCGCTTTCGTTATCTTCTCCGCCAGGATCTTATGAAACTGCGTCGGGTGTAAACATTTCATCACGCATCTCCCGAAATCGTTCTCCGTATTTCTACTTCCAAATGCCTTCCAGACAAGTCATCCGGAAGCACCTGACATTTACAACATATTCCTTATTTACGGTCATCTTCGATGCCGCAAGATCATACTCTTCAGTCCGGTCTCCGAACTCGCAGAAGATCACATGGGTACCGGGTTCGATCTCCTCGGAACCAAGAGCCTCAACCGGCATCAGAACGGAATTCGGATCGGCTACCATTCGTCCCCGCTCTGCATCCCAGAGCCATTCCCGACCATGCTGTATCCCGTTTTCCAAAGAAGAGATGTTCTCCGGAGACGTCAGGGCAATCGTCTCCTCCGCAAATCCGCCTTCGGTAACAGCCTGCTCAAAGACTTTGGCATAGCCCGTATACTCAAAATTCACGGCCATGTAATCATCAGGGTAAAGACCGTCTACACAGTTTAAAATCGTTCCGTTTCCCATCTCCGGCTCATAAAAGATCCGATTGGAGACGGGATCGATATTTCCGTAACTCTGTCCTAACGTCAAAGCAGAAAGGACAGCACGTACTGCAAAGCCAAAAGAATCCCGTTTTCCCGTTTT
>JAFUUM010000025.1 GCA_017477805.1 Lachnospiraceae bacterium | reverse complement strand
CAGATCGTTCGTCTGGTACTCTTCCATCACCATCCCGTCTTCAAGCACCGGATCATGATAACGATAGTCCCACAGACTGGTACCTTCCGGGAGATACTCCGCCTTTCCGACACTGATGGCCGCATAACTGTCGCGGTTGATGAGCCATATCGGCGAAGTGGTATTTAATGTATCATCCAGGAAAAAAGCACCCAGGATCAATTCGGCAGCGACAAGTCCCGTAAACAGATACCTGATCTCCCGCAGCCGGAAGTCATCTTTTTGCTGTAAGACCAATGCCATCCAAAGAACTGCAAGGAATGCACACACTGCCGCCAGAAGCGAAAACAACCTTGCGGGAAACTGGATGGATCGCACCAGAAAGCCAAATCCCGGAAGTTTTCCCAAAAAGTCCCACGGAAAATAAGGGGTGGTCATGACCCACAGGACCAAAATACCCCAAAGGGTTTTCCGGACCGCCCTGATCTCTTTGCTGCCATTCTCCGTATGTTGCTTCTCCGCATGACGCCGCATCATGAGCAGTATTATGATCGCCAAAACAAGGATCAGCATAT
Organism: Lachnospiraceae bacterium; assembly: GCA_017477805.1. Classification (GTDB taxonomy): domain Bacteria; phylum Bacillota; class Clostridia; order Lachnospirales; family Lachnospiraceae; genus SIG336. Next base: position 10,000 of record JAFUUM010000025.1, on the reverse strand, counting down.
TAACGGTCCCGATCTGGTCGGGTTCCGCGTTGTACATCCTCACCTGTGCACCACCACGGTAGGGCACAAACTGAAATGCGGCTGCGGGGCTCGTTCCCTTACCCTGTATGCTTTCCTGCAGCACATTTTCATAAACATACGCATCCCCGATGATCATATGGGCCAGCGGATAAAGCGTATACAGATTCAATAACGCCGTGATCACGATGGCTTCCGCCACCTGGATCACACACTTTTTTCTCAAAAATGCACGTATATTTGCCAGACAGACCACCACCAGAAAGACCGTGATCATCACCGTGGAAAGGACATGACTTTCGATGATACCGCTCATTCCGGCGATCAAAAGGAACTTGTACTTTGCATACTCCTTCTTCTCCTGATCCCGGGTGAGAAGAAGGTACACTGCGGCAATCACCAGCGGGAAAAAGGTCATGGCCGTGTATTCCCCAAGCGCCATCCGGCCGTATACATTGTACAGTCTGTATGGATTCCATGCATAAAGTACCGCGCCCAAAAGTGCGGCATACTTTTCTTTCGTGCACAGTCCAAAAGCATAATATGCGATCACAATGGCAGCCAGATTTGCGGCAAAAACATATGCCTTAAAGGAAAACAGGATGGAAAAACCGCAAAACCTGAGAAGTACCGGGAAGAGCAAAAAAAGATCCGGATAGAATACGGAAAACGCATATCCGTGATCATAGAGACAATATGCATCGATCCTTACCGGAAAACCCGCGCCGCTGCGAAGCGTGCGGTACAGACTTTCCATCCTCAGATAGTGCACATCTCCGTCCGCACCAAGAAAAATATAGTCCGTGAACAAAGGGACCGACATAAGGACAACACTGCCGGCAAGTATCGCTGGGATCACAAGATCCGACACCTTTGTTTTTCCCTCTTTGATCCGGATCCTGATCAGGATCAGCAGATCCAGTAGGCCAAATACGCACAACAGGATCACTGCCTTCATGCGAGCCCGAAGAGGAGTCATGAAAACCGCAAGGTTATCGATCAGCGGCTTTTGGCCGCCGATCTGAGAAAAGACCACTTTAGCATAAGTCGGCTGTTCAACATATACCTCAAAAACGGCACTTTTCTGTTCCGGTGCGATGTAGATGGAACTCATGGAAATACGCTTATACTGTGTTTCCTCGATATCGGAAACATTGATCACCCCACTCACCCAGGCTTCCCCGGACAGTTCGGCTCGGATCCGGAGCACCCCAACAGAAACTGGGAAAACAGCACTTTCAAAGCTCATCCCGCTCTCCGTTACTTCGGTACAGGTAAACATGTCCGTCGGGATATGAGCGATCAGCGCTTCCGTTCCGTTCATCTTCAAGACAACGGATACCAGGATGAATAATTCCGCCAAAAGGACTAACAGGTATGGAATTGTGGATTTTTTGATATGACCTAACATTTTTCACCTGTCATGGTTGTGATTGTCCGTTTTCCGTTGTGACCACGCACCGCTTATCCGCATTTGCACAGATACTGTCTGACAGAAACAGGGGAGAGGTGACCACCCATACACATAAAAGGAAAAGGCAGAACCGAAAGCCGATCTTCTTATTTTCGCAGAAATGCCTTGCCACAAAACAGGAGACGATAGCGAGATCTGCTGATGCAAAAGCCAGGAAAAACGCAGGAGAGGAAAGGTTCTCAGCCATCAATCCGATCAGGGAAAACCTCCCGGCAAGCGTGTCCCAGGGAAAACTCTGCAGAGTCACGATCATAAAGATCAGCCCAAGGATCGCTATCCCGCGAAAATATACTGCCTCCGATCTGCTCTTGTACCGATCTTCCCCAAGGAACCAGATCAGGAGAAAGATCACCAGGCAGATCAAAAAAACCCATCCTATCCCAATCGGTCTTGCCCCGACCAGACCTTCCGACGTAAAAGGAAAACCATCCCCGTCTCTCAGAAAATATGTAAACAGTTGTGCGAGGTAGATCCCTCTTGCCTGAAATGTTTCATTTGCACGTTCAGAGATCATTCCGGTCCCCGGAGCAAACATCGAAAGCAGCGCACCACCCAGCCCTGCCAGAAAGAAAACGCATCCGCTCACCGTCTTTTTGATACCGTTTCTGTCTGTCATCAAAATCTTCAGACCATACAGCACCGGCGGCAGAAAGGACATCATCAGCGCCCGGGAAAGACCGTCTGCCGAAAAGAGACAGTAGATCCTGTAAACAGAAAAGACATACAGGGTACAACCGACGATCCCCCACCGTTTGGAATCAAAGATCCCCCGGAAACAAACGTATCCGGAAAGGATCGTCCACAGATTGAGCAGGATACGCACGATATTGTAGTTTGCGGGCATTTGCCCTTCGCCGATCACATTCTTCGCTAAAAAAGCACTCGAAGAAAAAAGTGCGATCAGCCCCAACGCAAATAACACTTTCTTTTTGTCATCCGTCATATTGTTAACGTCTTCCCCCGTTCCCGGGCAATACAGAAGACTCTCTCCGTTTCCTCCGTCACTGCTTCTCCGGTATCGCTGTCCCGCATTTCCAAAAATTCCAGTCCCGCTTCTTCCAGAAGATCCCGGATCGTCTCCGGCGTATATCCCCTCTGGACATGGGTTTCTGTACATTTCCGATAGGAATTTCCGTTTCCTTCCCGGATGAACAGCGTCAGATCGCACTCATTGATCCGTTCTTCTTCATAATAGGAATTTTCCCAGATAAAACTGGCTTCCTCCCGGTTTTCCGCGATCACCGTATCCCCGATGATGTCACGGTACTTATACACCGTATTAAAATCAAACAGGAACACGCCGCCGGGGAAGAGGTAATTGTTCACCAAACGGAAGGTCTGCAGTACATCCTCCGATTCCGTCAGATAATTCAGGGAATCGCAGATGCACACCACCGCACCCACGGTGCCAAAGAGCTCAAACTCCCGCATGTCCTGGCAAAGATAGAGGATATCCTTATCCCCGGTCCGTTTCCGGGCTTCTTCCAGCATCTCTTCCGACAGATCGATGCCGATCATGTCATACCCTGCATCCGCAAGGATCCCTGTCATGATCCCGGTGCCGCAGCCAAGGTCCACCACCGTGTTCTGTTCCTGCCGCAGATTCTCATCTTCCAGCGGGAGTTTCCCCACCTGAAAACGCTCCAGCTCGGAACGTAAAAGTGTCCCCCACTGTTCATAGGGGACATTGTCCATAAAAAGATCGTATACTTTTGCAAAATCCGTATAGTTTTCCATCTTAACCAACGATTCCGAACCAGGCTCCAAATCCCAGGGTGCAAAGCACGCCCACGATGACGCCTGCCAGGGCGATACCGCAGATCACAGCCAGGATCGTTTTCTTGAAATCCATATCCAAAATACTTGCAGCCAGTGTTCCGGTCCAGGCTCCGGTTCCGGGAAGAGGGATACCAACAAAGAGCATCAGCGCCACAAACAATCCTCTTCCGGCCTTTTCCTGAAGTTTTTTACCACCCTTTTCGCCCTTCTCCAGACAGAAGGTAAAGAAACCGCCGATCACCGGCTTATCTTTTCCCCATTCCAGTACCTTTCTTGCAAAGAAATAGATAATGGGTACGGGGATCATGTTCCCGATGGCGATGAGGATATATCCCATCAGCAGGTTAAATCCCGTTGCCGTGTGAGAAAATGCATAGGCAAAGGGGATCGCTCCTCTCAACTCGATGAGGGGCACCATGGAAACAATAAATACGGTAATATACTGTCCCATCAGGGACTCTTTAAAAAATGTCAGCATAATAACTCAAACTCCTGATTTTAGTTCAATTCTTCCCAAAACATTATTTTGATGCCAGATAGCCCTTTAAGAAAGTGATCATGGTATCCATCTGCTCATCCGTACCGATGGTGATCCGAAGATACCGGTTGAGGATGGGCTTGTCGAAAAACCGCACGAGGATGCCTTCCTTTTTCATGGCCTCAAACAATTCCTTTGCGGGCACCTTCTCATGGCTCGCAAACAGGAAATTGGTGCTGCTCTTTGGCATGGTAAACCCAAGAGCCTTCAGTTCCTCCGCCACCCGGTCTCTGGTGGCAACGATCTTTCCGCAAACCTCTTTGAAATACGCGTCATCCTTCACCGCTTCCACGCCCAGTTCCAGAGAAGGCATGTTCATGGTGTAGGAATTAAAGGAAAACTTGGCATCCTGCAGATACCCGATGAGTTTTTTGGATCCAAAGGCATACCCGATACGCATTCCCGCCATGGCTCTGGACTTGGAAAACGTTCTTACCACCAAAAGGTTCTCGTACTCATCAATAAGAGGAAGCGCCGTCTCTCCGCCAAAATCGATATAGGCTTCATCCACGATCACCACGCTCTCCCGGTTTGCATCCAGGATCTCCCTGATACCGGATAAGGGCATGAAAAGACTGGTGGGCGCATTGGGATTGGCGATGACCACGCCGCCGTTTTCCCGTTTGTAATCGGAAGGATCAATGGAAAAATCCTCTTTTAACGGGATCTGACGGAAGGGGATGTTATAGAGATTTGCCCAAACATCATAAAAAGAGTAGGTGATGTTGGGAAACAGGATCTCTCTTCCGTTCCGGAAAAAGGTCAAAAACGCCATGGCCAAAACATCATCCGAGCCGATGCCCACAAAGATCTGATCCGAAGGCACATGATAATACCCGGAAAGAGCATCCACCAAAGAAGAGGCTTCCGGATCCGGATACAGGCGGAAACGCCCAAATTCCATTTCCTTTAACTTTTTCTCCACACCGGGTGCCGGCGGATAAGGGCACTCATTGGTATTTAACTTGATCAGATTGTCTCTTTTCGGCTGTTCACCGGGCGTATAAGGTACGCCCTTCCAGATACCGTCTTCCCAACTCATAATTTTACTCCTCACTCCTCGTCAGTCCATATGGACCCTATCCTAGGATTTTACCTAAAAACACCGGGCAACGCAAGTTGCGAAGCCCGATGTTTCATACATTTTCCTGTTCTATTGTGCCGAGGGATCTTCCTCGTATCCGATGCCTGAAAGAGCCTTTTCCGGAAGGTCCTTTCCGTAGCGGAGACTCATGATGCACTCCGTATCCTGAAGAGCCGTTTTGTACCACCGTCTGGCATCTTCGGTCCTTCCCTGAACCCGATAGTATTCTCCCAACTCATAGCACAGCTCCGAACAGCCTCCGATGGCCACTCCTTTCAGTGCCATACGATAAAAAGATTCCGAATCGCCCCGGATCCTTGCAGCTCTTGCAGCCACGCAGCAGCTCTCCAACAGTCCTTCGGGGTCTGCCTTCCCGTCATCCGCCCGGCCGGCAAAATAGCTTTCGGCCCGGAGGAAATCCTCGTCTCCCCCGGAAACAAAAAGTTCCTTTGCATACAGATCATGGAGCCTTCTGTCCAGGCCCCCTTCTTCCCGTACCACTCGCTCAAAAGCCGCCAGATCTCTGGCGGTATGAGAGGCCGTTTCCTTCGGCATATGGGTGATGACCACCTCGCTCTCAAACACAATGGGATCAAGCCGTACCGTCTCGTGGATGGGATAGATCCAGCAGAACTCCCGCTGTCGTTTAAAGAGCTTGGGTCTGTATTCTTCATCGAAATTATAGATCGTGCCGTTTTGAAGTTGATTGCCATAGCGCATCTGCACGATCTCAACCCTTGGATCCATGGCCTGTTTCAGGATCAAAAACCGTTTCCGGTTCTCTTCATCCAGTACTTCATCCGCATCGGCACTGTAAATGTAATCCTTCGTGCATTTGGAAAAGGCGAAGTTTCGGGCATCGGAAAAACTGCCGGTCCAGACAAAGTCATAGACATGGTCCGTATAGCTTGCGGCGATCTGTTTTGTCCGGTCCGTGGATCCGGTATCCACGATCACCAGTTCCTCCCAGAGGCCTTTCAGGCTCTCCAGACACCGGGCAAGGATCTCCTCTTCATTTTTCACGATCATACAAACACTGATGCTGATCATTTTCCTTTTGCCTCGTTTTCTGTTATTCCGGTTTGCTTGCCGGGATGGGCTGTTTATCTCCCCGGATATACTCCGCCAGAGTTTCCGCCCGATTGGCCCAGGTATGACAGCCTGCTGCCACGTCATAGGCGGCATCTGCCATTTTCTGCATCCTTTCCGGATCCGCCAACAGCTTCTTCACTCTCGCCGGCATCTCCTCGATGTTCTGCAGGTCATACTGAATACAGTCAATGCCGTCATGGAGGATCTCCTGCAGATAAATACTGCTGTCGGAGATCAACAGAGAGCCGTTTAAGGTCGTATTAAAGATCCTGTCGTGGGCCCCGTCCTTGAACCAGGGCATCACGTTCAGAGAACATTTGGCCAGTTCGATCATCTGCAGACATTTTTCGGAGTTCACATCCCGACCGTTGATCAGGTTTTCGGGACGGGCACATTCCAGGGTATCCCAGCCGCCACCGAACACCGCCACCTTCAGTCCCGCATCCACCAGTACCTGAACTGCTTTCCCCCGGATGTAGGAACGGACATACAGATCGATAAAGATCAAATGGGCGAAGGTTTCCCGAAGTTCCTCTTCCGTCACTTCCGGGATCTCTCTGCGGATATGGGCCTCCGCCACCTCTTCCACGGTCCTGTCGGAGTGCTCTATGAGGTCCTTAATGATGCCTCGGTAAAACTCGGCGTACTCTTCTCCGTTTCGCTCAATGTACTTATCAAATTTCTTCGGATTGGTGTAATTTCCAGTAAAAACAACATCAAAGGGTCTTGCCTCCACGGGAAGATACCCCCGGTCCGTAAGGATGGACTGCAGATACTCCCGCTCCGTCATCCCCGCCGGTATTTCCCGGTATCCTTCCGCCAGGTCTTCTGCTTTCAGGAAACTCAAGGGGTCCAGTTTTGTCCCCGCCAGCGGCAAAAACGGGATCCGGGCAAACTCCGGATAGAACCGTTTGAAATACGCATCATGGAAGCGGTCGATGCTGATGTGGATATAGTTTCTCGGCATATCGGGCATGAAGCGGTCGTAGTAATAGGGATGATCCACCACGATGTTATAGCAGGGGGCGCCGATCCCGTCCCAAAGCCACTCGCCGTCATCATCCAGCCGGAAGATATCCCCCGGCGTGATGCCGTGATAATTAAAACTCACCACCGCCGTATCCCCGGTACGGATGAACCGCATGAGTCCGTTCAGACTTTCCGCCGGTTGTGAAAGGTCAAAAGTATACACCAGAAAGCCAAGGCGTTCAAATTCTTCCCTCATTCTCGCGGTGAAATACTCCTGGGTTTCGATCTCACCGCAAAACATTACAATTCTGTGCATTGTTCCCCTTTTTGGTTTACATAATACCGTAAATTTGAACCCCATGAGCAGGTACTTCTGCCATCAAACTGCCCTCTTTGATCTCCGGAGCAGCCTCGCCCCAAAGCTCCTTCATGGACTTTCCGGAGAAGCGGATCGAACGGGCCAAACTCTCCCCCGTCTCCGTTTCCGAAAGAATGATCTCTCGGGACTCATCAGACAGGTTGAAAAGGGCTGCATAGACAGTATCCTTCTCCCGGTCGAAGCTGACCCAGACCGCCTCGTTATCGTTTCGGCGCACCTGTCTTCCCGCCCCTGCAAAGTCTTGCAGGTGAAGGATCTCCCGATTGGTGATGAGATCCATGGTAAATTCGTCAAACCCGGGCATCTCCCCACCCATCATCAGAGGGGATCCGAAGATGCACCATAGGGTCATCATGGTCTTTTGTTCCTCTTTCGTGAAATTGGTCTCGTGACCGTTGCCAAAGGCCTCCGCGATCCGGCCAAGGGGCAGCATGTCGCAGTCCGGATAATTTCCGGCGGACACGTGGTTCTGCCACAGTTCGCACCGTTCGAACATATTCTTTAACAGTTTCCAGTCGTCCCAGAAATCGTCGGTGATCCGCCACATATTGGCATATTTCTCATAATGCCAGGCTTCTTCGATCCGGGCAGGTCCCGGAGAAAGGGATAAAACGATCTCCCTGCCGGACTTCTGGATGGCCTCCTGGAGCATTCGGATCTCATCGTGGGCAGATCTTGCGTCTTCTCTGCAGATGTCATCGCACTTGATAAAGTCCACGCCCCATTCGGCATAGAGTTTCATCAGGGAATCGTAATACATCTGGGATTCCGGCTTTTCCGGCCGAATGCCGTACATATCCGGATTCCAGAAACAGGTATTGGCAGGATCCGCGATATCCGCCGCAGTCTTATCCGTGCCAAGAAGCCCAACATGGGAGTGGGCTGCATTTCTGGGGATCCCTCGCATGATATGGATGCCGAATTTCAGGCCCTTTTCATGGACATAGTCCGCCAGGGGTCGGAATCCTGCCCCGTCCTTTGCGGAGGGAAATCTCTCCGGATCGGGAAGGAGTCTGGAATACTCATCCATCTCCACCTCTTCAAAGGGGATATACTGATATTCATCCCTTCTGGAGCCGGCACGCTTTGCGTACCATTCGATATCCACCACGATATATTCCCAGCCGAAGTCTTTTAAATGTGCTGCCATAAAATCGGCGTTCCGCTTCACATCCGCTTCCGTTACCGTGGTGTCGTAGTAATCATAGCTGTTCCAGCCCATAGGGGGCTTTTTTGCAAATCCGTTCTTGTCCATAAACCTTCCCCAATCCCTATTTTTTCTTTTTCTTATTCTTCAACAGTGAAGGGAGCACCCGGATCAACACCAGGATCAAAACAATGACCAGGCACACCAATGTCCCGATATTTACGTACTGATTCAGTTTTTCCGGCAGTTTCTTCCCAAGGATGGTCAAAGCCCCCCGGACCGCCACGGAGAAAAAGATCAGAAAGATCAGGACTCTCAGAATATTGTTCTGTATGTTGTTCATGCTATCTGACGCCCTCTTTCATGATCCTGTGGAGTTCTTCCGTGTTCAGATGCTCTCTTAAAAGATCCGCCAGATGATCGTATTCCTGCTCCCTGCTTTCTCTGGTGGAGGTGTTCTGACCGTTTAAGGAGACCCCCTTCTTTGCCGCAAGGAGTTTCACCAGGCTCTCCGCCGTCTCTTTCTTATCAAAAAATCCCTGCAGGAAAGTGCCGTACACATTGTCTCTCTGGGCACCGTCCAATAAGAGTTCCCCGGTATCCACGTTCTGGTACTGGGAAACGGGATCCATATCCTCTTCCATGGGTACCGTCTGTCCCATGCGGATAAAGAATCCTTCCACGCTCATTCCCGACAGGGGTTCCAGCGTCTTCTCCAGCCGGCACACATGACCGGAAACGCTGGTGCGGATCCGGTTATCCGACAGGTAGGTCTCCATGGGCAAAAGCCCCAGGCCCCGCTTGTCGCCGCCTTCCTGGACAAATTCCGGATCTCTCACGGACAGGCCCAGCATCTGATAGCCTCCGCAGATACCGAAGATGGCTTTGCCCCGTTCTCTGCATTTTAAGATCTCGGTCTCCATACCGGTTTCCCGGAGCCAGGTGAGATCCTGCATCACATTCTTGGTATCCGGCAGGAATACAAGATCGGGATCCCCCATATTTTCCGTGGAATCCACATATCGTACCGATGCTCCGTTTACGGAAGAGAGCATGGTAAAGTCCGTATAGGATGACATATGAGGGAGCCTGATGACCGCCAGATCCACCTGTCCGGCCGGAGCGGTATTCATCTCCCGGTACAGGTGCTCCGTCAGTGACCCTTCCCGCAGCATGGGATCACGCAGCATGGGAAGCCTTCCCAGGATGGGAACCCCCGCACGCTTTTCCACTTCCGCAAAGCCGGGAGCCAAAAGATCCGCATCTCCGTGGAAACGGTTGATGACCATACCCTTTACAAGCCGTTTTTCTTCAGGTTCCAAAAGACCGATGGTACCAAGGAGCTGGGCAAACACACCGCCCCGGGCATAATCTCCCGTGAGCAGTACGGGAATGTTCATTTTTGATGCCAGTCCCCAGTTCAAAAGGTCATCCTGCTGAAGGTACAGTTCCGTAGGGGTACCGCTTCCTTCCACGATCACCACATCATTTTCCTTGCATAGGGTATCGAAGGCATTCAT
>JAFUUM010000338.1 GCA_017477805.1 Lachnospiraceae bacterium | reverse complement strand
TGAGCTGCCCTGCATTTTCCATGGCAAGGATCATGGAGCCGGAATTATATCTTTTAGGTGGTGAAGTCTCACCGGACTTGATCACAAAATCATCCACCTTACATTCTGCGCCCTTCTTTAAGTCAGAAATAGCTTCCAGCATGGACTCATCCAGACTCTGATCTTCTGCTTCCTCGCCGGAGCCGTTTTCGGAAGTTTTCTCTCCGTCAGCTGTTGCCGCAGAAGTTACATCATTGCCAGCCTGTTCTTCCGACTTTACCGTCTTTGGCTTGATAAAGCTGTATTTTGTAACAGCAAGATACCCTTCGTTCTTTAAAGCCTTAAAAGAAGCATAGAACCGTTCTCCTTTTAACAGAGTAACAAGAGAGATCTTCTGATACTCTGCCGGATCCATAAAAATGCTGAGAAACCTTCTGACAATGATCTCATAGACTTTCTGTGCAGTCGGATGAAGGCTGTTCAGAGCTTGTAAACCCTGACCGGTGGGGATGATGGCATAGTGATCGGTGATCAGTTTATCGTTGGTGTACTTGGTCTTTCCGATCTTCTTCCAGGACTCTCCCTGCAGGATCTGCTTTGCAAATCCGGAACACAGCCCGTAATTTGTAAGTCCGTTGATGTTCTTATTGATCTCTTTTGCCACTGCGGAAGAAAGGACTCTGGCATCCGTACGGGGATAAGTACAGAGTTTTTTCTCATAGAGTTCCTGAATAATGTTCAGTGTCTCATCGGGACTGATCTTAAAGAGTTTGGAACAGTCGTTTTGCAGTTCCGCAAGGTTATATAAAAGCGGGGGATTCTTGACTTCCTTCTTCTTTTCGATTGAGTCCACCACCATGGGTTCTTTCGGTTCTGCTTTCAGGAAATCAATGAATTCCTTTGCATCTTCTTCTTTCAAAAAGCCGTTCTCTTTATACAGTTTCGGACTTTGTTCGTACTTGGAACCGGGAGATACTCTCCATTCTCCCTCAACAAAGGAATCCCCCATGGGCATTTTAGAAATGACACGATAGAACGGGGTCTTGGTAAAAGCCCTGATCTCACGCTCTCTGGAAACCACCATACCGAGGACGCAGGTCATGACACGGCCTACGGAGATCACGCACTTATCCTGGTTCAGATAAGTCTTTACGGGATAACTGTACTTTAAAGTCAGAGCTCTGGAAAAATTAATGCCCATCAGATAATCTTCTTTTGCGCGAAGATAAGCAGCATCGGATAAAGCATCATATTCCGATTCATCCTTTGCTTCCCGGATCCCGCGAAGGATCTCTTCTTCCGTCTGGGAATCGATCCAGACTCGCTTTCTCTGCTTTCCCTGTACATTGGCTTCCTGTTCCACCAGGCGGTAGATGTACTCACCTTCCCGTCCGGAGTCGGTGCAGACGTAGATACAGTCAACATCTTCCCTGTTCAAAAGAGAACTGACAATGGAAAACTGCTTTTTCACCGAAGGGATCACTTCATAACGAAAGGTCTCCGGAATAAAAGGGATCGTATCCAGAGACCATTTCTTATACTTTTCGTCGTAGGCATCCGGATAACTCATTGTCACCAGGTGACCAACGCACCAGGTGACAATGGCTTCGTCTGATTCCAGATACCCGTCCTTACGGGACATATTCAATTTCATGGCTTTGGCAAATTCCTGAGCCACGCTGGGTTTTTCCGCGATAAATAACTTTTTCCCCATTCTTACTCCAGCATATCCTGTATTCCGATCAGTTTCATGGAACTGTCCTGGGATGCAAGAGCTTTGATCTGATCGTCAAAACCGGTTGCGGAAAAGATCCAGATATGATCGGTGTGGACCCTGGCCTGTTTTGCGCCAAACAGGATCCATTCATAATCATCGTAAGTCACGACTTTATTCACGTAATTGCAATAGCCTACGATGGTCTTATCCTCGTCCCCGATACAGATCAGGTCAAGGGAGGCTTTTTTACCGTTCCATTCCCCGATCTCGTTTGCTTTGATGGGGAGACGGTCCTCTTTATTCCAACGGCTTACGGTCTCCCGGCAGATACCCTTAAATGCGGAACCGATAAACTGGTTCAGATAAGGTCTTACGGTACGCTGATAAAAGACATCCGGTCCGAACTGGGAAAGCTCATCCCGTTTATGGAACAGGAAAGTATAAACAAAAGAAAACAAAGGATCGGCAATACGATAAAGACCTTTTTGCAGATTGTCATGGCCTTCCGTTTCCACGGAAAAGATCTTTTCCACAACTTCCATCTGCATCAGGTTCTTTAAATACACGCTGATCTTTGCCCGGGAAAAGCCGGTATGACGATAGATATCGTTCAGTTTACTGTTTCCGCAGGCAAGGGCAGACAAAATGGTCTGATAAACACCAAGTTCCCGAAGTTCACTCCGAAGGATCAGTTCGTGTTCATTTTCAAACACGCCGCCGGGCTTTAAGAAAGCTCTCTGCAGGATCTCATCCGCCTTCTTGGTCTGATAAAGAAGGCACTTCTCCCATCTTCCGGGAACGCCGCCCAAAACGGAATATAAAGTGATGGCGTCACCTACGGAATACTCCGGATAGGATTTCAGGATCTGATCAAAGGATAAGGGCTTTACCTTCAGCAGTCCCGATAACAGGAGCACAATGCTCTTCATCTGGGAGACCATGCTGTTTTCCACCCAGTTGACACTGGAGGAACACAGGATGATCAGCAGCTGCTTGTCCGCCTTATTCTTGATCAGTTTCTGGAGGGAAGGAAGGAAATCACTCCCGCTCCGGACAAGATTTT
>JAFUUM010000337.1 GCA_017477805.1 Lachnospiraceae bacterium | reverse complement strand
GGAGGACGGTTCGGAAGGTTGTAAGGGAACTGTATTGGATGCTGTCAGAGCGTGCAAAAAATTAAAACCGGATGTAATTTATTCCTGCGGTCCCATGCCCATGCTCCGGGCCATCAAGGCCTATGCCAAGGAGACCGGCTGCAAAGCCTACCTGTCTCTGGAAGAACGCATGGCCTGCGGTGTTGGTGCCTGCCTTGGCTGCGTTTGCAAGACCGTAAAGAAAGACGAACACTCCCAGGTAAACAATGCCCGGATCTGTACCGACGGACCGGTGTTTGCCGCAGAGGACGTGGACATTTGATGGGGGTGGAAAACATGCAGACTTCAGTAGAGATCGCCGGCGTAACCTTTAAAAATCCGGTGATGACAGCTTCCGGAACCTTTGGCTCCGGTATGGAATACAGTGAATTCGTGGACCTGAACAGACTCGGTGCCGTGGTGACAAAGGGCGTAGCAAACGTGCCCTGGCCCGGAAACCCTACCCCCAGAGTGGCGGAGGTTTACGGGGGCATGTTAAATGCCATCGGTCTTCAAAACCCGGGTATCGACACCTTTATGAAACGGGATCTTCCTTTTCTGGAACAGTTTGACACCGGCGTTGTTGTTAACGTCTGTGGAAAGAGCATCGAGGATTATCTGGATGTGGTGGAGAAACTGGGAGATACCTCCGTGGACCTGTTGGAGATCAATGTCTCCTGCCCCAATGTCAAAGAGGGAGCCATTGCCTTTGGACAGGATCCCAAGATGCTGACGGAAATTACATCCAGAATTAAGAAAATATCCAAGAAACCCATCATCATGAAGCTCAGTCCCAATGTGACGGACATCGCGGAAATGGCCAGAGCGGCGGAAGCAGCCGGGGCTGACGCCATTTCTCTGATCAACACCATCACGGGAATGAAGATCGATGTGGAGAGAAGAAAGTTCGTACTTGCCAATAAGACCGGCGGTCTTTCCGGTCCTGCCATCAAGCCTGTGGCCGTAAGAATGGTATATCAGGCATCCCATGCGGTGAAGATCCCTGTCATCGGCATGGGCGGTATCGCCACCGCGGAGGATGCTCTGGAATTTATCCTGGCGGGAGCAACGGCTGTTGCCGTGGGAGCCATGAATTTTGTGGACCCCTATACCACGGTAAAGGTTGTTGATGGTATTGAGGATTATATGAAACGTCACGGGATCGAAGATATCAGGACGTTGATCGGTGCCGTGGATGGCTGAGCTTTCGGTTAGGACTGTGAGCGTACATAAGAGGAATAAAATGGAAGAGATCAGTGTAAAAGCATACGGAAAAGTAAATCTTTGTCTGGACGTTTTGGGAGTTCTGCCAAACGGCTACCACGAAGTTTCCATGATCATGCAGACCGTGGATCTTTATGATGTGGTGACGGTGAAGAAGTCTGCAGAGCCCGGGATCCGGGTGACCTGCGATAAGGGAGATGTACCGGAAGGCCCGGAGAACCTGGCCTACAGAGCTGCGGATGCTCTGCTTTGGGAAGCAGGCATCGATCCTGCACTGGATATCCATATCCAAAAGAACATCCCTGTAGCTGCGGGTATGGCAGGAGGCAGTACGGACTGTGCTGCGGTACTGGATGCGGTGAATATCTTGTTTGATCTGAAACGATCCCGGAAAGCACTTCAGAGGATCGGCGTAAAGCTTGGGGCGGATGTGCCCTATTGCCTCATGGGAGGAACCGCCCTTTCCGAGGGTATCGGCGAGATCTTATCGACTCTGCCGGAGCCGCCAAAGTGTGTTGTTGTCCTGGCAAAGCCTGATCTTCATATTTCTACGAAATATGTTTATGACCACCTGGATCTGTCGGTGGTGACCCATCCGCCGGTGAAGGCGATGTTGGAAGATCTTGAAAAGGGAGATCTGACCGGTCTTTGTTCCCATATGGGAAATGTGCTGGAGAGCGTTACCGGTCCGGAACATCCGGAAGTGGGAAAGATCGAAGAGATCATGAAAAACGAAGGGGCGCTGCAAGCGGTGATGAGCGGCAGCGGCCCCACTGTATTCGGGATCTTTGAAGATGCCGGAAAGGCAGAGAAAGCAAAAGAAAGCATTCTTGCGTCAGGTCTGTCCAAAGAGGTGTTTGTTTCACGCTTTACGACACCGGAAAGGAATTAAACCCATGGGAAATTACATTCTTGAGGGAGATGAGTATCTTCCCTTACGCGATGCGGTATTTCATACTTTAAGACAGCAGATCCTCACGGGAGAATTAAAACCCGGCGAGAGACTGATGGAGATCCATCTTGCAGATAAGCTGGGTGTCAGCAGAACACCCATCCGGGAAGCCATCCGGAAATTGGAGCTGGAAGGTCTTGTGACCATGATCCCCAGACGTGGGGCGGAAGTAGCCCAGATGTCGGAGCGGAGCCTGCAGGATGTGATGGAGGTGCGCCGTGCTCTTGACGTGCTCAGTGCAGAGCTGGCCAGCGAGCGCATCACCGATGAAGAGATCGCCCAGTTAAAGGAAGCCTGCGATGATTTCAAAAAGGCAGTGGAAGCAGAGGCAGACTTTAAGGAGATCGCAAAAGAAGATGTAAAGCTTCACGATATCATCGTAAAGGCAACGGGGAATAAGCGTCTCATGGTGCTGGTCAATCAGCTGGCAGAGCAGATGTACCGCTACCGGTTTGAATACATCAAGGATTTAAGCCAGCATAAGGTGCTGGTGGAAGAGCATGATGCCATTTTCAGAGCCATCGCCGACCGGGACAAAAACGCAGCAAAAAAGGCTGCAAAGATCCATATTGATAACCAGGAGATCGCCGTCATGAAGCAGATCCGCCTGGAGATCGCTGCAAAGGAAAGCAGATATGACGCAAGAAGAGTATAAGGTGAGGATCCTGATCCGAAACCGCATTCGCGAGTACGGGGCAGCCCTCGAGGCTTCGGAGGAAATGGAGCAGATCCTTAGCGGCCGTATGGTGGAAAAAGGAAAAACAACATATGTTTTTTATGAGGAGACCAATGAGGACGGAGGAATAACCGCCTCCCGCCTGGCCATCCGCCATGATGAGGTTTCTTTAAAGAGGACCGGGGCCGTCAGCTGGGATATGCGGTTTGCACCTGGCGTGATCAGCAACGGGATCTACCGCACGCCCCAGGGCGATTTCTCCATGGACGTTGAGACAAAGAACCTGATGCTGGAGCGGGAAAACGATACCGTCCGGGTGGGCTTATCTTATGAACTGGAAATACAAAAAGCTCACAGACAATGCTGTGAGCTTTGGATGCGGATCGAAAAAAGGGATCGCTGATCTTACTTGACCTGTCCTGCGCCTGCCTTTTCCTGCATGCGTTCCACGAACTGTTTGAACTTGCTTTTTTTCACTGCGGGAGCAGGAGTGCTCTTTCCGTGAAGACCCTTAACGGAAGTGATGTAGATACCGCTTACGGTAGCTTTTACTTCCTTCTTGACCGGGATGTCATCGAAGATCTTGTCATCGGCGATGAGAGTCATGAGCTGGGGACCAACCTTTGCTTTGACTACGGGAAGCTTTGCTCTTCTCATAAGCTTGGGTGCCTGGTCGATAACGGACTGGGGAAGTCCCGACTCGTTCATCTTCATTTTCTTTTTGTCGATGATCAGCATGTTAACGGTCTGCTTATACTGCTCGATCTGAGCTTCGGACTCGGCCTGCTTTTTCTGCATGCGCTTTCCGAGAAAATACAAAACAACAATGGCAATGATCAGGATTGCCAGGATCACCAGCATAACGATGGTCCAAACGGGTATAGCGAGTAACATTGATAATTCCTCCGGATCTTTCTATATAATCAACAGGCACATTGTATCATTTCCCGTTTGGATAAGCAACACAAAAGTCTTTATAAACGGCGTGTTTTGTGGTATAACTGCCCTGTATATGTTTTTTTCGCCGGGGGGCTTTGGGAACTCGGTGGAAAGTGAGAGTAACGGAGGAAGTAAGAGGAATTATGAAAAAAATGAACTACGCAAAATGCGCTGCGGCACTTGTACTTGCCGGCGTGATGGCACTTACCGGCTGCGGCGATAAAAACGCTGTTTCTGCAAAGAATGCAACGGTAGCAAACTTAAACCAGATCGAAGTGGAGAAACTGGTAACTCTGCCTGAGTACAAGGGAGTTGCTTTAACGGATACCGCATCTGTTCAGGTTTCCGATGAAGAAGTTGACATGTATCTTCAGGGCCTCAGAGATAAAGTGGAAAGCTTCCACATCTACAGCGGCGAGGTAAAGGACGGAGATACCGTAAATATCGATTACGTGGGCACCATCGACGGTGTTGCGTTCGACGGCGGTACTGCCAGCGGCCAGCTCCTGGGCATCGGCAGCGGAAGCTTTATCGAAGGTTTCGAGAGCGGCCTTGTGGGCACCAGAGTCGGTGAGACCGTGGACCTTAACCTTTCTTTCCCCGAGGGATACCGGGCAGCGGATCTTGCAGGAAAAGACTGTGTATTTACCGTTACCGTAAACTATATCCTTTCTGCCATCACCGATGAGAACGTGAGCGCACTGGACGAGACTTACACCAGCGCCGAAGCATATCTGACCGATACCAGGGATATGATGCAGAGCTACTATGATTATCAGTCCGAGAGCAGCTTAAAGACCGATGTGGCACAGTACCTCATCGACAATGCCGAGTTCAAGGAACTGCCCGAGAGCCTGGTACAGGATTTTGTCCGTATTTACAAGGCTGAACTCACAAGCGAAGCTGCTACCTATGGAATGACCCTGGAAGATCTGATGCAGGCTTCCTACGGTATCGAGGCTTCTCAGGTGGACTCCACTTTCCGTACCTGGTGTGAGAGCCTGGTAAAGGAGAGCCTGGTGCTGCAGGCCATCGCCAACGCAGAAAACCTGAACGTTACCGATGAGGAAGTGCAGGCACAGCTTGCAGAGGCTGAGGCAGAAGAGACCACTGCTTCCGAGATCGCGGATATGACCGAGGAAGACAAGAACGCACTTGTTCGTTTGAACATGATGAGAAATAAGGTTTACGATTTCCTTTTGGAGAACGCCAACATTTCCCGGCAGTAATGAATCATAATAATAGCAATGTAAGCGTGTGAGAGATCAGAGGAGGACGATGAAGAGAGCCCGAAACATATGGATCGGTATAATGCTCAGCTTTGTGATGCTGGCGGAATGCTCTCTGGGTGTGTATGCAACGACCCAGGGGGAACTTCAGCAGCGGATCAATTCGTCCCAAAATGAGTTAAACCGCCTGGATGAGCAGATCTCGGAGCTGGAAGAGCAGCAGGAGATCCTGGATGAAGAGATCGATGACATGAATGCGGAACTCATCAACCTCTATGCTTCCATCGATGTTCTGCAGGACGAGATCCTGGTAAAGGAAAATGAGATTTCGGTAAAACAGACGGAGATCGATGAAGCCCAGGCAGAGTACGAAAAGGCCAAGGCGGAGGAAGAAAAGCAGTATAACGCCATGAAAAAGAGGATCCAGTTCCTCTATGAAAACTCCTCTGAGTCCTACGCGGAACTTCTTTTGTCCAGTAAGAGCATGGGGGATCTTCTTGACCGCACGGAGTACATCGAAGACATTTATGCCTACGACCGGATGATGCTCACCACCTATGCGGATCTGAAACAAGCAGTGGCGGAACTTCAGGCCCGGCTCGCCACGGAGCAGTATGCTCTGGAAAACGAAAAGGCAGGACTTGAAGAAGATAAGGCGGATCTTCTTGCACAGCAGGAGTATTTAAACCAGCTCATCGCGCAAAAGAAAGCGGCCAGCGACAGCTATGAAGCGGAGATCGCTGCGGCCAGAGAAACGGCAAAGACCTACAAGGCCCAGATCGCCGAAGATAACAAAAAGTTAAAGGAAATGCAGGAAGAGGAGCGCAGACGTCTTGCGGAGGAAGCGGCGAAGAAAGCCGCGGAAGAAGCCGCAAAGAACGGTGCGAACTCTACTTCCGTTACCACGGCGGAGATGAACGTTTCCGCCAGTGCTACCAATGCGGAAAAGATCGCGGCAGCCCAGGCGGTTGTCAGTGCATCTTCCGGTGCAGAGCTGGGAAAACAGATCGCCATCTACGCCTGCCAGTACATCGGTAATCCCTATGTTCTCGGCGGCACCAGCCTGACCAACGGAACGGACTGCTCCGGCTTTACCTTCCGTGTTTACGCAAACTTTGGATACAAACTTCCCAGGACTTCTTTCCTGCAGCGTTCTGCGGGAACGGAAGTACCTTCCCTGGATCAGGCCCAGCCCGGTGACCTTATCTGTTATGAGGGCCATGTGGCCATGTACATGGGCAGCGGCAAGATCGTTCACGCCAGCAGCCAGAAGACGGGCATCAAGGTAAGCAATGCAACCTATAAGCCGATCATCACTATTCGGAGAATTATCTAAAAGGGGATAGATCTATGACGGGATTCAAAAGATGGATCAAACATATCGTGATCGCGGCGGCAGTTTTTGCGCTGGGGTTTTTGTTCGCGCCCATGACGGCGAGGGCAGAGGTTTATACCAGCATGAATTATGCCACCTTTGACTACGTGAAGTATGCCGATACCTATAAGGACCTGAAGGATGTCATGGGCTATAACAAAGATCTTTTGTACTGGCACTGGGTCAATAACGGCAATAAGGAAAACAGAACAGCCTGCATCAGTCGTTATGCATATTTGAATGCGGGTAATTTTGATTATGATGCCTATCGGGACAATTACCCGGAACTGGCCCGGAAATACGGTGCCAACGATCTTGCTCTTTGGAACCATTACATCACGGACGGGGAGAAAGAAGGCAGGCTCTGCAGATCTACGGATCCTTACGTGGATGCCATCATGCGGACCATGGATGTTGCGGCGGCCATCGCCAAGTCCACAAAGGACGAGGCCGAAAGAGTAAAACTTGCCCACGATTTTCTTGTTCACAACTGCGGCTTTGATTATAAGCGCTATATGCTGGATACCGTTCCGGCGGCTTCTTATAACCCCAGAGGCCTTTGGGAAGATCATTACATGGTAGGCCAGGGCTACGCAGAAACTCTGGATATCATGCTCCGCTTTATGGGGATCCCCACCAGAGTGGTGAAAG
>JAFUUM010000336.1 GCA_017477805.1 Lachnospiraceae bacterium | reverse complement strand
TATGGCATCAAATCCGCCCTGCACATCATCCAGCCGGAATGAAGGGATCTTCTTATCCGTGGATGTGGAATACGCCATGACGATGGGCAGATCGGATGCACTCTTTAACTGATCCACGGTATGCTCGTGTCCGCCAACGTAAAGGATCCCGTCAACGTTCATGGAATCCATCTTGGACAGTACCGGAGATAATGCAGAATAAAAGAGCTTATCGTCATGCAGCCATTTCCCGTGCCATCTTCCGAAGAGCCTCATATTCTCAATGACGATGTTATAGCCCTGTTCCTCACAGCAGTTCATGATGCCCTCAATGATGGACGGTGAACTGAACACGATGAGATCCTCGGCAATGACACCGATAGTCTTGGTGGATGTGGCCCGGAGGTTCTTTGCAAGATAATTGGGCCTGTACCCGGTGCGCTCCACTTCGTCTCAGATCTTCTTTGCCATGACGGCACTGACTTTATTGGTTTTTCCGTTCAGGACATTGGACACCGTGGAGATGGAAACCCCACAGGCCTGGGATATGTCCTTGATGGTCACTGTTTCTGTATTTTTTCTTCCCATTCCTTCTCCCGCCATACAATACATTACAAAATTGGTGTAAGGTAAAACGTTTTTTATCTCGTAAATACGTAAGTATGGTGTGTTGTTAAGGCAAACGATCTACATTTCTATTATTTTTACCACAAAAAAACCCTGTGTGTCAAAAATTGGTCACACAGGGCATTTTTCAGGGTTATTGCTGCAGGTCCGACATGATGGCGGGGATCACCTGTTTCTTGCGGGAAACAACACCTTTCATCATAAAGCTGCCGTTTTGAGGCGTTAAGCTGAAAGCACTGCTGATGAGATCGGAAGCTCCGTCGCCCACGTACAAAAGGGTTGTGGACTCGCTTACGATATCCGTCAGCATCATGAACAGCATCTGCACGCCGCTGCCTTTTAATTCCTTCTCCATAAAGGGGATCAGCCGTTCTTTTAAGTCCGCGAACTCCTCTCCGTTCATGGCATTGATCTGACCGACGCCGAAGGTCACATCGTTGATGGAGAACTTCTTGAAATCCTGATAAAAGATCTCGGAAGCATCCTTGTCCTTTAAATTACTGCCGGCACGGAACATGCTGTTTGCCAGTTTTTCCTGATTGACGCCGGCGATGCGGGATAAGCCTTCCGCGGCCACCTGATCCACCACCGTACAGGTGGGAGAACGGAACATCAGCGTATCGGAAAGGATGGCGGAAAGAAGGAGTCCTGCTGTCTGCTTATCGATCTCCACCCCCTGCTCATTGTACATCTGAGTCACAATGGTTGCGGTACAACCAAGGGGCTGATTGCGGAAAAATACGGGAGTGATGGTCTCCACGGAACGAAGTCTGTGGTGATCGATGATCTCTAAGATATCCGCATTCTCAATGCCGTCCACAGCCTGTCCCTTTTCGTTGTGATCCACCATGATCACTTCTTTTCGGGGCGAATTTAAGAGATTTCTGCGGGAGATCATACCCACGTATTTTCCTTCGGTGCTGAGGATAGGGAAGTCACGGTATCTCTTTTTTGCCATGACATCCCGGATATTATCGATAAAATCTTCCGTGCAGAAGGTATAGAGATTTTCCCGCTTCATGAAATAGCTGACGGGCATACTCTGGTTGATGAGTCTTGCAACGGTATAGGTATCATGAGGAGAAGAAATGACCACGCAGCCGTTCTCCTGGGCCAGTTTCCGGATGGTCACGGAAACCTTGGCGCCTTCGCAGACGATGATGCAGGCAGCCTTCATCTCGATGGCACAAAGCTGGGATTCATACCGGTTACCAAGGATCACGAGGTCTCCCTCTTTGATGTAATCTTCCATCAGATCCGGATTGGCCGCAGCGATGAGTACCTTACCGTCATCAAAGGTCTTTTCGGGATCACCTTCAACGAGTTCACCCTCTAAGGTCTCGATGATGCTCCGGAATTTGGTCTTTGCAGTGGACAGGATCCGGCTGTCATAGACTTCCATGTAGGACTGGGTGATGTCTCCTACGTTGATGAGGCCATGAAGATTATTCTCTTCATCCGTCACCGGAAGGGTCACCACGTTCTGCTCCTGCATCAGGCTCCAGGCCTGCTTTAAGGAGATGTCCTCAGAGATCCCGGCAGTCTTCCGGATCTCGATATCTTTTACCTGGGTGCTGACATCGGCAATATACTCCGGCACGTCTACCTTGAAATGCTTCAGCACGTATTGGGTCTCTTCATTGAGTTTTCCGGCACGGGCAGGTACATATTCCACATCCTTGCGTTTCCCGATCTTGTTCTTTAAACGCGCATACGCAATGGCGGAACAGATGGAATCCGTGTCCGGGTTTTTATGTCCGATGACAAATACTTTTTTCATAATGATCCTTTCCGATAAAGGAATAATAAGCCTTACAATACAAGGATATAGTATAACATATTGCTGATCAGGGGCAAGCCTTGACAACTTTTACAATATTGCGTTTTCAACCCATTTATGTTACTGTTACTTCACTTCCTGCGGAATTCTCTGCAGAACGCAGCGAAAGCTGTTCTTGTTTCTTCTCGGCATCTCGCCGGGTTTACCACTTTTATGATTGCCGGGCACATGCCCAGAAAGGACGTTTTATGCAAAAAGAAAAACTGAATACCGTTCCACCCTCGTTTCAAGAAGTAACCGGCCCGATCGATGTTACTCTTCGAAATGACATGCTGTTTCACAGAGTCATGGAACTTTCCAACAGCACCTTAAAAGGGCTGATCTGTTCTTTAAAAGGACTAAATCCGGACGAT
>JAFUUM010000335.1 GCA_017477805.1 Lachnospiraceae bacterium | reverse complement strand
GTTACGGCGGTGGTGGAAGAGAAGCCGAGACCGAGATCAAGGCGGAAGAGAAACCCTGCGTGAACATGAAATATTCCGCAGAACTCAACCTGCCTCCCTACACCGCACTGATCTACGAGTTTTGATTGGTCTTTAGAAAAATCGATAACGAGCCGAAATAGAGAGTGGACGCGAAATGCGTTCGCTCTCTTTTTTGTTTCATCTTTGAAAAATCCCATAGGAGAGATACATGAAAGTACAATTCGAGAATAATCGCAGCATTCAGACCCAGGAAACGGAACTTCGCAGACAGGAACCCGGCAAGATGGGAAAAGCCGGTATAAACGCGGGGATCTTATCCGTAGAGATCAACGGAAAGCCCGATGAATTCGGCGTTATCAAAAACAAAGAAGCAAAGGGCTCCTTTGCGGAACTGATGGAAGGTCAGAACCTGGACGGTGGAGAGCTGCAGAAAAAATACATGGCGGTGATGTCCAATTCCATGTCCTCCGAGGATTTCGGAGAACTGATGAGAGAAGGTTATGATCCCGCCAATACGGAAGTGGAAGATGCGGTAACCATCCTGGATACCATCCGCGTTGCCGTTGCAAAAGGCGGCAGGTCGATCGCGGGATTCACCGATGATATTGATAAAGAGGCATTAAAAGAGGTGCTTGGAAGCGCTGCTTTCGCGGAAAGCTTTGCAACTGCGTCTTCTTTGAGTGCGCCCACGGAGAAAGAAGAACTGTATCTCGTGGAAAACGGCCTCCAGCCAACGGTGAAAAATCTGTACCTTGCAAAACACTCTGCAGCAGGTACCATGGCACCAGCCGCCGGTCCCCGGAAGGGGTATTTTGAAGAAGGCGGAAACGGGTATTATTCCAAAGCCGCGGAAGATCCCGATACGGAAAAACTCCGGGATCAGATCCTGAAAGTCGTTGAAAACGCTGGACTTGATAAAGACCCCGAGGGAGAGCGGATGGCAGACAGCCTGCTGCAGGCGGGGATCCCTCTGACGGAAGAAAATCTGTGGAGGTATCAGGAGATCCGCAGTGTCAGGCTTCCCATGCCGGAAAAAGAACTGCAGGGGAAACTGATCCGTGCCCTGAAAGACGGCATCGATCCCATGAATGCCAATCTGGCTTCCAACGAAAGCCTTTATGAGCGTGCAGTCCGGATCCGGGAAAACCTGGATGAGATCACCCCGGAAGCTGCGGAATACGCAGAAGAAAAAGAACTGCCCGTGACCATAAGATCTCTGTATCATGTGCAGAAAGACCTTACGGCAGCGCTGGACCTTTACCGCGGGCAGCAGGATGACCTTACCTCCGATAAAAAGCGCAGTTCGGACAGTGCCGTCACCCTGCGGAATGTACAGGCAAAGATGACGGTGGAGACCAATCTCATGCTCCTTCGCCGGGGCATTGATATCGAAACAGAGCCTTTGAAGGCAATCCTCAAGGGTCTTGAACATATTGAAACCGAAACGGAAGCAGCCGCCGCCAGAAAAGCGGAGATCGCCACCGCAGAGACTGCGGTAAAAGAGATCAAAGGCCTCGCTGAGCTTCCGGCCGCGATCATCGGAAGTGCAGCCTTCGAGCGGATCTCCTTTAGAGCGGATGCGCTGATCACCGAGGGAAAAGCGCTTCAGGTTCGTTTTGCGGCATCCATGGAAAAATACGAGACCTGCATGACCGCGCCCAGAGCGGATCTTGGGGATTCCATCAAAAAGGCCTTCGGCAACGTATCGGAGCTTTTGAAGGATGCGGATGTGGAGGAAACGGAAGAGACCAAACGTGCCGTCCGGATCCTTGGCTACAACCGGATGGAAGTGAATAAAGATAATATCGGCCGTGTACTGGAAGCAGACCGCATCGTGCAAAACGTGATCCGCCGTATCACTCCCGCGGCAGCTCTTTCCATGATCCGAAACGGCAAGAACCCGCTGGAGACGGATATGCGGGAGCTGGAGACCTTCCTTGGGGATGTGGATCCCGATGAGGAAATGGAAAAGTACAGCCGTTTCCTGTACAAGTTAGAGCAGGAGCGTGGGATCACGGAGGAAGAAAAGGATGCCTATATCGGCATCTTCCGGATGCTCCGTCAGATCGAGAAAACGGACGGCGCAGCCATCGGAACCCTGGTGAATACCGGAGCGGAATTAAACTTCAAAAACCTTCTTTCCGCGGTCCGTTCCGAAAAACATAAACGCATGGATTATAAGGTGGACGATGGCTTTGGCGGTGTGGAAGCCGTATCCAAAGGGATCTCCATTACTGAGCAGATCGGCCGCATGAACGCCGCAAAGCTTTATGATGCCGCATCTCCTGCGTTATTTGAGAGATTGGGACTGGAAGAAGATACAAAACTGACAGAACTGTCAGATTCTATCACTGAAGCCTTTGCACGGGCAAGTGAACCGGCCGGGCAGCAGGCAGGAGAATCGGTCTCCCGGGGAACCAC
>JAFUUM010000334.1 GCA_017477805.1 Lachnospiraceae bacterium | reverse complement strand
TATTTCCGATGAAAGCTGTGTGGACCAGATCATTTCCACTTACGAGAATAAGGGAGATGATCCGCTGTTTGTGTTCAATGTCACCATGCAGAACCACGGTGGCTATACAAAGGAAGCCGAAAACTTTACCCCGGATATCAAGGTAGAGGGCGTGGACAACTTCGCCTGCCTTTCCTATCTTTCTTTGATGAAGCTCAGCGATAAGGCTTTTGAGAGACTTTGCGATTACTTTGCGGAGCAGGATGAGGACACCATCATCATCATGTTCGGTGATCATCAGCCCAGTGATTCCGTTGTGAATCCGCTTCTGAAACTATCCGGAAAGAGCTGTTCAAAGATGACGGAAGAGGAGACACTTATCCGGTATCAGGTACCTCTTGTGATCTGGGCAAATTTCGACCTGGAAAAAGATGATACGGATCCGGAGATGAGCCTCAACTATCTCGGGGGATATGTGCTTGATAAAGCAGGCCTTCCTCTGAGCAGATACCAGACCTATCTTGCCGGTCTTCAAAAAGAGATCCCCGTGATCTCCAGCAAAAAGATCTTACTGAATGACGGAACCCTTTATAACGAAGATGCGATCCGCTATGACTTAAAAGAGGAATTGCTTCCGTATCGCAGACTTCAGTATTACAGCCTCTTTGACTGGAACAGCAATAAGATACAGTAGGTGGAAGATGAAAAAGATTGACGGAAAAAGATATCTGTTACTTTCCTTTCTGATCCCGTTTCTTGTAATGGTGATCCTTTGTATCCTGAAACAGGTATATCCCTTTGGGCCAAAATGTTTTCTGAGAACAGACCTGTATAACCAGTATGTTCCCTTTTATTCCGAACTGCAGCAGAAACTGAAAGCGGGAGAGGGCCTTGATTTTTCCTGGCAGCTTGGACTGGGCTCCAATTTTATGGGGGTTTATGCCTATTACATTGCATCCCCCACGGCTTTCTTAAGTTTTCTTATTCCCAGAAGATATCTCATCGAACTGATGACGGTCCTGATCCTTTTAAAGATCGGGTTTTCCGGCTTTTCTTTTTGCGCCTATTTAAGGGGGCATTACGGAGAAGCAAAACTTTCCATGGTATGGTTTTCCGTGTTTTATGCTTTGTCCGGCTTCATGGCAGCCTATAACTGGAATATCATGTGGCTTGATTCCGTTGCCATCATGCCGCTTATCGTCCTTGGCCTTGAAAAACTGATCCTGGAAAAGAAATGGAAACTCTATACCCTGACCCTGGGTGTTTCCATCTGGATCAATTACTATATTTCTATCCTCATCTGTTTTTTCCTTGTCCTTTACTTTATCGTGTTCATCATCAGCGAAAAGCAGGGCTTGTCTGAGATCGTTGATGCCTTTAAACGGTTTACTTTTTATTCCGTCTTAGCTGCCGGTTTATCCTGCGTGATCCTGATCCCCGGTACGCTCGCCATCTTTTCCACGGGATTTGCATCCTCCAGTTTTCCGAAGAATTTTACTCTGTACTTTAATCCGCTGGATGTGATCGCAAGACACGGTATGAACGTTGCAACAGAGATCAAGACGGATCACTGGCCCAATATCTACTGCGGTGTTGGGGTATTCTTCCTGCTGCCTCTTTATTTTTCCTGCAAAACGATCCCCCTGCGGAAGCGGATCTCCCATGGGGTTATGGCTGTGTTCTTTATCGCAAGTTTCAGTATCAACATCCTGAACTTTATCTGGCATGGTTTTAACTATCCGGATTCTCTGCCGGCAAGACAGTCCTTTTTGTATATCTTTCTGATCCTGATCATGTGCTATGAAGCCGTACATCATATGGAAGAAGCGCATTTATTCAGACTTGGAGTATCCTTCGGCATTTCCCTGATCCTGCAGGTGCTGTTCATCTTCCTGGTGAAGGATCAGTCGGATTATACGGATAACAAGGCATTCCTTGTGACTATTCTGTTTCTGATCGGCTATGCCATTTTCCTGACTTTGTGGAAATGTAAGCCCGGGGACAGGATGCGAAAATTCGTGATCTGTGCATTGACAGCCCTTGTGATCGCAGAAGCCGGTATCAACATGTACGAGACCAGTCTCAGCGTTGTGACAAGAAGCAAGTACATGAACAAATACCAAAACTATCTGAACATCGATCGGGAACTGTTACGTCTCGATTCCGGATTTTACCGTACGGAGACCAACAACCGTATGACCAAAAACGACGGTGCACTTGCCGGTTTTGAGACCGCATCCATGTTTTCCAGCACGGTACAAAAGGGTGTGGAGAGTTTTTATCAGCAGCTTGGATTTGATTACAGTAAGGTATATTACCATTTTGAGGGTTCCACGCCGCTTACTTCAGCACTCCTTGGAGTTAAATATTTCACTTCCGATAAAGGATGGTGGCAGGATCCGTTCCGGACCTATCTTACTTCCGTAGATAAAACAAGAGTCTATGCCTTGGATGAGCGTACCTCCATCGGTTATGTACTTCCCGAAGAGATGAATTATAAGTGGAAGTTCGAAGAAGGAAGTGCTCTTGAAGCCCAAAACAGGTTTGCAAACATTCTTGGGGTGGAAGATAAACTCTTTACCTCCGTTAATTCAGAAACAGATGGAAATGAGACGAAAGTCGCAACACCAAAGAGCGGCATTTATTACGTGTATATCTCCGGTGGCAGCAAGGCCAAAGGCGATACCATCCAGATTTCAGTCCTTGATGAAAACAAGGAAGAAAAGCGACAGAAGGAATATGCCAATGCAAGAAAAGGACACCTTCTCTGCCTGGGAGAATGCGGCCCGGATGATACCGTAACCCTGACCACAACAACCGGTTCCATGGATCAGGTAAAAGTTCATGCCTACGTCTGTGAAACAGAAGCCATGAAAGAAGCATTGGATCTTTTAACGG
>JAFUUM010000333.1 GCA_017477805.1 Lachnospiraceae bacterium | reverse complement strand
TTTTGTCAAACTCGATATCCATATTACCATGGTATTTCTCGATGGTGTAACGGATACTCTTTAAGCCGTAGCCGTGATTTTGCTTATCCCGTTTGGTGGTAACGGGCAGGCCGTTTCTGAGCTTTACTTTCTGTTCGCTGTAGTTCCGCACCTGGATCATCACGAAGTTTTTCCGGGAAGAGACGCTTAAGTGGATCAGCCTCTTTTCCTCATCCGGGATCAGGGCCACGTTTTCGATAGCATTATCCAGGGCGTTTCCGAAAATGGTACAGACATCCGCCACGTGCATGAATTCCAGGAGGCTCCCCTCCGCCACACAGGTGAGTTTGATGCGGTTATTTTTGCAGGTCACGGTCTTGGCCTGGATCAACACGTCGAGGACGTTACTGCCGGTCTGCATCTCCGGTCTGTAGGCATCCAGTTCCTGCTCTAAGGAGTCGATCCATTCCTCCCGCTGTTCCTTAGTCATCTCCGCCCGAAGCCCCGCGATCTGATGTTTGAGATCGTGGTACTTCATGTTGATCATGTCAAAGCTTTCCTGGTAATACCGGTACTTGTCGTACTGGTTCTTTAAAACCGACTGGATCTGAGTCAGTTCTCTGGATGTCTCCATCTCGCAGATCCGGCTCTGATACACGTAAAGGATCATCAGTCCCGCCAGGTCCACCAGGGTCCGGATGTAGAACACATCCGCCGTCAGCCTTCCGGAGAAAGGAGTATTTCTTACAACAAAACTGAAGTTACTGAAGGAAAATACGGCGGCCGCGATACAGATGGAAGCAAGAACTTCCCTGCCCTTTAATTCCAGGGTCGCCACATCTTTTGAAACGTAGCGTTCCATCTGATAGGCAGCGACGTAGGTCAGGGTATAAAACACGATGAGCACCAGGATCTTTAACCAGGGAAGATCCCAACTGATCCGCAAAAAGCAGTCCACCTGCCATTCCAGAGAAGCCGCAAACTCCGCCAGCAAAAAGGCTCTGGCGCAGTAATAGGCAAGCATCCTCTTTGGTGCATCGCACACAAGGTATAAAAAGCCGTACATGGAAAACACGGCAATGAGCATGCAGGGAAACCACCACTGGATCCGCACATCCGCCGTCCATTGCAGAAAGGCGGCAAGGAGGGCCAGATACCCAATGGCCGGGGCATAGAACTTAATGCCCTTTACCTTGCGCTTCAGTACCAGACAATACACCACGCAGGCAAGCCATTCCGCGAGGGCCGTATAGATCCTGGGGATATCCTGATAGATCGCTGCTTGCACCTGTTACTCCTTTGATAAGATCCTGTTTAAGGCTGTCATGAACTCGCTTTTTCTTGCCCGGCTGATGAGGAGTTTTTCGCCGCCAATGAGGCAGCTTCCGTCCTCCACGCCGTCCACGTAATGGAGGTTTACGAGATAGCCCTTGTTACTCCTGAAAAACCCCCGGCCTTCCAATTGTTTTTCGTAATCACTGATCTTTCCGCGGATCTGGACAACCCCGTCCGTGGCGTGGAATGTCAGTTTATGGCCTTCGCTCTCGATATAATAAAGATCCTCCAGCGGAACTTTTTTGATCCCTGCGGAAACCTCCAGTGTCAGATGATCGGAGCTTTTTTTCTTTACTCTGGATACCGCCCGGTCAAGTTTTTGGGAAAAGGCAAAATAACTCACCGGTTTTAAAACATAGTCCAGAGCATCCACTTCGTATCCCCGGATGGCGTAATTGGTCATGTTGGTGATGAACATGATCACCACATCCCCATCCAGTTTCCGGATCTCCTCGGCGGCGGTCATGCCGTCCATAAGGCTCATCTCGATGTCCATGAGGATGATGTCGAAATTTCCCTGATAGCCGTTTACGATCTCATCCCCGTCCCGAAACTCCGTGATCCGGAAGGAATAGCCGCTTTCCCCGGCGAACTTCTCAATATATTCTTTTAACTGGGAAGCATATAATTCCTCATCTTCCACAATGGCGATCCGGTACATATCCATGCTCCTGCAACAAAATCGGGAAAGACCCGGCCGGGCCTTTCCCTTGATTTTATCGTACTTTCTTCAATCTTTCCAGCGCTTCCTGCACTGTTTTCCTCGGGCAGGCAACATTGATCCGCTGGAAACCTTCCCCGGCTTTTCCGAAGATTTTTCCGGAATCAAGCCACAGCCCTGCTTCGTGGATGATCTTCTCATCCAGTTCTTCCGTGGAAAGCCCGAGGCCGCGGAAATCCAGCCAGAGCAGATACGTGCCTTCCGGTTTTTGCAGTTTCACACCCGGGAGGCTTTCTTTTACAAAAGAAACCGTGAAGTCGATGTTCTTTTCCACATAGGCTTTCATCGCTTCATACCATTCATCTCCGTAGGCATAAGCAGCCTGCGCTGCTTCCAGTCCGAACACGTTGGGTTCATCGAACCCGGCAACAGCGATCTCGTACTTCACCTTTTTCCGGATCTCCGGGTTGGAAATAAAAATGTTGGACTGCTGGAGCCCTGCGAGGTTAAAGGTCTTGCTGGGGGCCGTGCCTGTGATCGTAAATTCCGCAAAGGAAGGATCCACTTCCTGGAAGATGTGGTGCGTCGCTTCCCAGATAAAGTCAAAATGGATCTCATCGGAAAATACGATCACATGATGCTCTTTACAGATATTTCCGATCCGTAACAGCTCCTCTTTGGTCCACACCCGTCCCACGGGATTGTGGGGATTGCAAAGAATGAACATCTTCACGTCATTATCTTCGATCTTCTTTTCAAAATCTTCAAAGTCGATCTCAAAGCTTCCGCAGT
>JAFUUM010000332.1 GCA_017477805.1 Lachnospiraceae bacterium | reverse complement strand
CAGTGCCAGAAGTTTGTTCTTTCTCATAATTGCATATCCTCCTTTAAAATTTGCAATATCGTCATCCCCGGTAACCCCCAGGGTAACAACCTCGTCGCTCCTAATCAGCCCTTTACGGCGCCGATCATGGTTCCCTGCACGAAATACTTCTGCAGGAAAGGATAAATAATGATGATGGGAATGGTCACGAACATGATGCTCGCAGCCTGCAGTACTTCAGGGGCTGCCTGAGTGACTGCACCCGCATCCGCCAGAGAGGCGGTCTGCGCTTCCGTTGCGGAAGCCACCAGCTGATAGAGCTTGTACTGGATCAGCTTCAAATTCGATGCTCTTGTAAAGTACATGTTGTCCGCGTAGGAATTCCAGCGTCCCACCGCATAAAACAGGGACAGAGTTGCGATGATGGGCTTTGATAAAGGAAGCACGATCATCCGCAGAATCTGGAAGTTTGTTGCACCGTCCAGGAAAGCGGACTCTTCCAGGGAGTCCGGAATGGTACTCTGAAAGAAGTTCTTCATGATCAGCATGTTGAAGGGCGAATAGATCAGGGGCAGGATCAGCACCCACATGGTGTCCAGCACATGCAGATTGTAGTACAAGAGGTATGAAGGGATGATACCTGCGCTGAAGTACATGGGTACCATCAGCAGGAAGGTGATCACGGTCCTTCCCTTTAATCTCTTCTTGGACAGGGGATACGCCGCACAGGTGCAGGCGATCATGCCAAAGAGAGTAAAGATCAATGTTACGATCACGGAAAATCTCATGGAATACATCATGGAGTCATCACCGAAGACTCTCTTAAATGCATCCAGGGTTACATCTTTGGGCCAAAAGTACACGGACTTCGACATAACTGCGGTATTACCCGAAATGGTCTTTGCGGCCTCATGGTTAAAGGGCAATACACATGTTGCACACAGGATGACGATGATAAACATCATCACGAAATCACTGATACGAAACTTATTGACGGCGTGTGCGCCACCTGCGGAGGTAGTCACTTCCACTGCTTGTCTGTTCTTTGCCATTTGGACTCCCCTCCTTTCTACAGTAACCCGTCTTCGCCGAGTTTCTTGGCGATGCGGTCGGAAAGCAGTACCAGGCAAAGGCCGATCAGGGACTGGAAGAGACCCACTGCCGTAGCCATACTGAACTTGTTGTTACTGATACCTTTGTTGTAGATATAAACGGCAAGCTGGTAATAGAACTCTTTTACCTGCGTATTGCCGAGAGCCGTCAAACGTTCCAGGTTACTGCCCATGACACGGCCCAGGTTCATGATCAGCAGGGTCACGATGGTGCTCCGGATACCGGGAAGGGTGATATGCAGCATTCTCTGCCATCTGTTGGCACCGTCGATCATGGCTGCTTCATACAGTTCTCCGTTGATACCGGTGATGGCCGCCAGATAGAGGATGGTGCCCCATCCCATTCCCTGCCAGACACCGATCATCAGGTAGGTTACTGCCCAGTGCCATTTTTCATTCAGGAACGGGATACCTTCCTGGATGATATTTGCGTTCATCAGCGCGATGTTCACAAGACCGCTGGAGGGCTTGAACATGGTCAGCGCCACGGAACCGATGATGGCCCAAGACAGAAAGTGCGGCAGATACAAGATGGTCTGGGATACTTTCTTAAATCTTGCAAAGCGAAGTTCGTTTAAGATCAGTGCCAGGATGATAGGCATCGGGAAACCGACTGCCAGATCCGCCAGGTTAAACACGATGGAGTTTCTCAGTGCTCTTGTAAAGTCATGGTCCTTAAAGATCTTCCGGAAGGTTCCGAACCCGACCCATTCGCTTCCCGCATATCCCTTCGCCGGCTTGTAATCCATAAATGCCATGCGCAGTCCGGGATAAGCACCGTAACTGAATATGATCACCAGCGCCAGGGGGATCAACAGGAGGAGGTACAACTGCCAGTCTCTCTTGATAGCCTTGCTCCAGGGCGTTGAAGTGATGATCTCTTTTTTCTTTTGGCTCTGTCACAAATGATGGTTGAAAAATAACGAGAAACGGCTAGACACCTATGTCTGGCCGTTTTCTTTTACCGTTGAAGTAAAACACTGTTGCAATATCACTGATAATCGGCTATAATATCAATTGTAATTAGTTATTATTTGCAAAGTTAGTAAATTGTATAAGCATAGACGCGAAGCACGGAACAGATTGTTCGGTGCTATTTTTGCGTCCAAAATGAAAGGAGAAAAAATGTATCCATACGTGAAAGAAAGGCATATTATCAACAATATTAAAGAAGGCGGGCTCGGCGGAGGATGGCGCGATGAAGACAGCGGGATGATTGTTGTTAAGTTAGAAGGCCATATCAAAGGAAAACAGGCCGACGCCAACATGATGCTTTTGGAGACACAAAAGAATACGCCGGAATACAAAGCTCTGCTTGAAAAACTTAAAGAGCTTGAGAAAAAGAATGGTTTTGTATACGACCTGTCCCCTACATATATTCATGAGGAATGATTTAGATCGGGTAGCCCGTATGGGTCGTAACTAACAACACAGTTTAGGCGGCCCGTATAGGGTCGCCGGAAAGAAGGTATGATGGATTTTGAATGGTTTTTCGGTGAGGATGATTTTCAAAATGCCCAGAACTCTGCTGTAGAAGATGATATCTATGGATGGGTTTGTGTGAATACGTCAAAAAGCAAATATCTGGTCGATATTCATAAAGAGTATTACAACGCCAAAGATAATGGATACGACCTTGAAGTTTATCGTGAAGAAGATGATGGAGGGCACGGTCTTTGGCTTGGTAGTCTTCATGAT
>JAFUUM010000331.1 GCA_017477805.1 Lachnospiraceae bacterium | reverse complement strand
TTTTCTCTGACCATAGGATTTCTTTTCAAGCCAAATATTACTATTAATGTAACAGCAATTAATATAATTACGCATGAAACAATAATAGCTATGATACCTCGGAAAAGCCCGCATCTTCTTCAAGTAAGGACGCTGACCGGGAAGCTGCAGCTGAGATCACAAAGCTGGAGACCATGAATGACGCCGGCGATTACAAGTCCGCCATCGAGGAGATCCTTTACGGTGATGCGTCCAAGATGAAATCCATGACGGATGAGAGGGATGAACTTCTGGAAGCAGCCCTTGCAGGCGTGGAGACCCAGTGCCGTAACGATGCCTGGAATGCCACTGCCGACAACGGAAATTACGCCGGGGCATATGATCTGATCGAAGAGACCATCTCTTATTACGAAGGTCTTAAGAGCGACTACAGCGGAGTTGCTTATTATATCTCCGAAATGGAAGGCTTCCGGGAAGATATCAAAAACAACCATCTGAGCTATTTTGCTACTGAGGCTGAAAAACTGGCCAATAAGGGCGACTTGGATGCTCTGATCGATTTCTGCAACACCCAGATCCAGTACTTCGGAGATGATCAGAATGCCAAGGAGATCGTAGAAAAGAACCGTGCAAACTGCGTGGTCCATGAAACTATGAATCTTCAAAGCAGCGGAGACTTAAAGGGAACGGTCAACTACGTTTACGATCATATCGCAGAAGGCGATTACAACCTGTACATGATCGAACTGTACGAGAATGCGGCGAACTCCCTGGGAGTTGTTACCTATGCCGGTAATGTCAATCAGCTTCCCCAGACCGGAGCAAGCGGTTACGTGTTTGACTGGACGGATCAGTATACCTTGAGCGAATCCGATCTTTACAGTCTTGACCTTGACGAACTGCGGATCGCTCTGTATGAGATCTATGCCCGTCACGGCAGGACCTTTATCAGTACCATTCAGCAGTACTTTGACGGCAAGAGCTGGTATACCAACAGAAACCTGCCCAACATCCAGTTTGATGCCTCCACGGAACTCAATGATATCGAGCGTGCCAACGCAGCCCTCATCATTGATTACATGAAGCGCAACGGATATATGTGTAAATTGAATTAAAAGAAACGGAAACGGAACAGAGAAACAGCTATGAATAACAAAAACAGCAATACAACCATCGTGGTCCTCATCGTCGTACTTGTGCTCACGTTGTTAACACTCTTTGGTGTCATCGTCTGGGGGATCGCCTCCCACCTTGGCACGCTGACGGATGTGTTCCATCATGCGACAAGTCACAAGGCGGAAGAAGAAACCCAGGTTTCCGTAGCGGACGATATCACAACGGAAACGGTGGCTGAAGTGACCATGGAGGAAACTCCCGCGGATGTGGCGGATGCCCTGAACTATCTTGCAGTGAATCTGGGAGGGATGGAAGCTTCCGGCGAAGTGCCTGAAATGACACTTCAGGAGGCAAGAGATCTGATCCGGGATGCGGCCGATAAAAAGAGCGACGGAAGCGAAAGCCTCTGTGCGTACCTGACGGGACTTTTGTACTGGCAGGGCTATGGTGACGTATCTTCCGAAGAAGGCAGAAAGATCGCCTGCGGGTACTTCAAAAAGGCTGCAGAGGGCGGACTTTCCGATGCCATGCTGATCTACGCAAGGGTTTCCTTCCTTGGAGAAATGGAACCTGCCCAGAGAAACGTTCGGGATGAAGCATGGGAAGGCGGAAACGCTTACCTGAGCTATCAGGAGTATCAGAACTACGAAGAAGCAAGAAAATACTTCACCGGTCTATTGGTTGCGGATGAGTCCTTCGGGGTTTCCGATGAAGTGAAGGCAGAGAGCGCTTACACGTTGGGCTGCATGTTCCTCTACGGGATGTGCGTTGACCAGGACAGCAAAGTTGCTGCCAAGTACTTTGAGCAGGCAGCGGAATACGGCTTTGGCGGTACCGAGACTGCGATCGCTGTGGCAGGGGCTGTTGACGGCGACGGCGAGAAAGAAGACATCGTCGGCGGCGAAGCCAAATACTCCGTGATCAACTTCCCCGAGGAAGAAATGCAGCAGGCCTATGCTTCCGTAAAGACTGCACTGGAAAAGGACAATAACACCTCCGCAGAACTGATGGCGGAGCTCACGGATCTTATGCAGGCTCCCACGGAACCTGCCGGAAACGAGACTCTGTACGGCCTTCAGGACTGGCTGTTTTATCAGTCCATTACAGATGGAAAGAGCGTCCGGGATTATCTCCGGAAGGACTATATGTCCGACACCGAGAAGAAAGCGATCCTGGATAATTTGAATGCCAACGTGGACATGATCCGGGAGAAAAACCCCGATGCCAACCTGGCTGTGGTGATCATCCCCAACAAGGAGATCGTCTACGAAGAGTACATGCCGGAGTATCTGGCCCCCGCGAATAAAAAGACCAGAGCGGAAGACCTCATCGAGTACCTTGAGGCCAACGGCTGTAAGGCCGAACTGATCTATACCAAAGACGCAATGATGGAGTATAAGCAGGGACACCAGCTTTATTACCGCACCGATACCCACTGCAACATGAAAGGGGCTTACGTTACTTTGAGCGCCATCATGAAGCTCTTTGGCAAAGACCTGGATCTCAATACCGCTGTGTTCAACAGCAACCAGGAACTCTACGCCGGAGATCTGGCATCCGGAGGAAAGCTTCAGAGGACTGCAAGATATCAGACGGACTTTGTTTATAACCTGCTTCCCGGTGAGATCCCGGATGAGCAGAAAGTGGACGATGGAAGCGTCCTGATCATCGGCGATTCCTTCAGCACCTTCCTGGACATGATGGGCATCCATTTCTTCCGGGATGATGCGTCGAGATTTATGTGCCCTATGGTAAATGCTTACGATTATTCCTATAACCTTGCCATGGAGTACCTGTACCCCAACCGCGACGTGGATTACGTCGTCTGGGAATGCGCAGAACGCCACCTGACAAGGCTTAAGGGAACACAGTAAGACGTTTCAAAAAATCGGTAAAATATCTTGATAAATATTTGACAAGATCATAAAAATCTGATATATTATGTCCATCAGATAAAAGGGAGTAGCGGAGACCGCAAAAAGGCTTCTTGAAACCGTCACACGGTGCGATGTGCACCCGTATCAAGTGAAACCGCAAGACTTTTATCGCAGATGCATTTCTGCGGTAAAGGTCTTTTTTTATACCTTTAGGGATAAAGATCAAGATCAAAGCCACAGGGATGCGACACAAAACTTGTTTTGGCGCAGGGCGCCGGAAAGGAGAACATTATGTTAAGTGTACTGTTTTTGATCGGAGGAATTTGGATGACCGGATTGATCCTGAAATACGCGTTCAAGCTCACGGGCTTCATCCTGAAGATGCTGGTCTGGATCCCCATCGTGGTGATGTTCGGACTGGGCCTGAGCTTCATCGGAGGCGTATTTGCTTTGAGCCTCGGCCTCATCGGTGTGATCGTAAAAATGGTGGTCAGAGCATTGCCTCTTCTCATCCTGCTTGGTATCATCTACTATGTGGTCAAAAACGTATGGGGTGAGGAAAAGGACGAGGACAAAAACGAGTCCGAGATCCATCGCATCAATGACACTCCCGTGTATCGGGAATTCAGAGAGACCGAAAGCACTTACGCACGGAACTTCAACAATCTCTAAATTGAGAGCAAAGAAAACGAGAGGAGAACATAAATGAAACGCAACTTAACG
>JAFUUM010000330.1 GCA_017477805.1 Lachnospiraceae bacterium | reverse complement strand
TTTACTCTGTGCGGTCTTCTGGCCAAGGAGCAGAGCTCTGAGGCCTGCGGATGACATGTACCCCACCTGTCCAAGATCCAGAACAACATCGTTGGATTTCTGGAAAGATGTCAGTATCTTCTGCTGCAGCTCCGGAGCGGTCACGGTATCTACCTGACCCTCCACGTTTAACTGGATCGTACCTTCGCCTTTCACTTCTGTGATCGTCATAATATCCTCCTTACTCATCCAAAATAACTTCTTCCGTTAATACCATGTTATCATCTAACACACCAACTGTCTCGCCTCCGATGACGGCATTCATATCAAGGTAAACCTCATCGTCGAGAATGGAAGTTTCTCTGAGCTGGATCAGATGGAGACGGCTTCGTATGGGTTTGAACTGGTTCAGTAAGAAGTAGAGCTGCTTTTTGTCTGTATCCGACAAGGGGGTGCGGATGAGGATATTGACATCGTAGATGCCGCCTGCGAAGGTTTCGCTTTCCTTCATCTCCCCCCGCTCGAGATAACTTTTCACGGTGTTGCTCTCAAGGATCACCGGAGTTTCTCCAAGGACAATCTCGATCACTCTGGAAATACAGCCTCTGGTACCCTTTTTGCGGTTGAGTTCATAGGCTTCCTTCACGAACTGACGCTCCGCTTCTTCCGAAAGAAAGTCCCCGGATAAGTTGATCCCCAGCCATCCGGCATAGACCTTCAGACATTCACGGGGGCATTTCTCCGCATCCAGGAGCTGAGGCAGACGTTCGATCTCATGGTCGAGATCGTTGTATATGCTGGAGAAGACGGATAAAAAGCGATGGAAAAAGCCGTTGTCTTCCCGGTACACCGCCGGGAATGCATCCATGAACTGATCTCCTTTGACATCCACCCGAAGGTGATCGATGCTTCCTTCTCCCGCACCAAGGACTTCAATGGCAAGGTACAGGAATCTTCCGCGGATGCCGTAAAGGAGCATATCCTGCTTTCCCACAAAACGAAGGGCGTTATCCCCGGAAAAGAGACGCATCTTGTCCTCTTCCGACACCTCTTCGGAAAAGAGCATGTCCTGCAGGGCATACACATTTCCGTCATTGTCATAGCCGGTATCGAAATTGGAGGCAAAGGCATACACGTAGAGTGCCATGTTTTCCTGCAATTCCGCCGAAAAAGAAAGCCGGCCCCAGCTTTGATCCTCGGTGGCACTGTCGATGACATCGACGAAGATCCTGTGGATCCCTGTCTCTTCATCAAAGAACAGGCAGCCACTCTCCTCATCGATGGTCATGCCCGTCAGATATGACCGCTCCAGACGGTTTTTTCGGATGGAATAATTGATCCTTGCCATCAGTATCATTCTCCTTCAAATGTCACCGTTTCCACCCGGATCTCACCGGGATACAGGAGACAATTGCCTGCAGGGTACACATCGGCATCCTGCATCTTCGCTCCAGCAAAGGACTTGGGACGAAGGCTTAAGTCGTACACATACTCCACACAGTCCAGCATTTCAATGGCGCGAAAGATCTCGTCAAACCGGAGGGGGTCTCCGAAATTCTTCTCGGAGCTGCAGTAATCGACCTTTTGCCGGATCACCTCTTCGATGAGCTTTCCGGCATTTTCGAAATGCATCTTTGTGTAAACGGTGGCGGATACATTCACCGGCATATACAGGGGCTGCACCAGTTCCACCCGGGTGGTCAGAAGTCTTCGTTCCTCCATCCGCTCGCGGATGATCCGCTGGTACATCTCCGAAAGGCGGGGATGATCCTCATCCGTCCCCTGCTTCACTGCAATCCTGACAAGATTTCTTGCTTCATCCATCTCGGCTTTTGCCTTGTGGATGCAAAGCCCCGGCGTTGTTTTGACCACTCTTTCATAGTCTTCTCCGGTCACTGCCGTGTAGGGTGTTTCCATATCCTCCACGAACCGTTTCCGGACGGATTCCAGTTTTTCCCTAAAAGCGCCTCCGGTGCCGGGACCGGGATTATAAAACCGGATCCCGGGATCGACAGTCCCACCGGCAGTATCGGAAATGAGGGTATTTCCTTCCCGGATATTACCCTCTTCTCCTCTTGTCGTTGCAAGAGCGGCAAGGAAAAGATCTGCACCGATAAATCGTCCCGCATCCTCAATGACGATCTTTCCGTCATTTTCCAGAAGATGATAATAAAGATCCGCTTCCCCGTTTTTTTCGGGTCTTACAAAATCGTAGAGATAGTCTCCCTTTTCATCGCTTCGTCTTGCGATGATACAGAAGGAGGATGCCACCACATGATCAAAGGGAAGCTCGATTTCCTGAAGATCGTAGCCAAGGACTCTTCCCAGGGAATACCGGCGCATCACGCTTTCCGTATACACCACGATGCGGACGCAGTCCCTGCCCCTTTCGGGACCGTAGAGCCTGCGCTGGCGGTCAAACCGGAACAGGTACCTCCCGTAGCCGAGCCTTGCGGAGGAATAGTACCGCCCTGTTTCTCCGGGATCCGAAGAATACTCGTATTTCCGGTAGGACTCTCCCTTTGCTTCCCGGACAAAAACATCGATATAGGCTTCCTCTGCCAGCTCGCTTACAAGTTCCACCTCTCCGGCATGGTTATAACCGTGGCATTCGCAGATGGTGTCCTTCTGCCAGACTTCGAACAAAAACGCATCCACATTGATGAGTTTTGGACGGATATCGTACTCGCTGTGCAGCAGTCTTGCACGGATGCAAAAGCCATGCTTCGGAGCGCCTGTAAAGACCGCTGCTTCGGCATCCGGCATCCACAGCCGCACTTCTCCGCTCGTTAAGAAAGCCGAGGTGTTATCCCTGGCATCCATTTCCTTAAAACCTTCCTCCGTATAGCACTCCCAGAGGATGTCCGCAAAAAGCTTATCCGTCTTTTTGTCCGCAGGATTGCGGTTATACCGCTCCTTTAAGGTAAAAAAGAAGGTCATCTCCTTTCCGGGTTCCGGCAACGAATCTGAAATGAGATACAGGCAGTCCCCTTCCCCCGGTTTTTCACCGAAGATCTGGGCGGGAACCGTGATCTCACGATCCGTCAGGAAGGAAAAGTCCGAAAACTCCTCTTCTCCCTCTTTTTTTCCGTAGATCCCCAGTACCTTTCGGTCTTCGATCAGCATCTGCCGGTTGGTCTCAAACACCATGTCTCCGATGCGAAACTTATGATTTGCAGGGATCGATACCTTTTCCCGGACATTTTCCGCCGAGAGGAGAAGCCTTGCGGTCTTTCCCTTCCGGATCGTAAATCCCACCAGTTTCAGGAGGTTTTGTTTTACCAGAAAGGGGATGTCGTTTAAACTTTCCTGCTGCAGGGATCCAAAGCCCAGTAGGGTCTCCAGGATGGTGATCCCGGGATCGGAAGGATTAAAATTCGTCCACTCCGAGGTATACAGCGGGATGTCCGCAATGGCCTCCGCCATCCGCTCTTCATATGTTTTTCGGTCGTTTTCCAGATAAGTAAGCAACTTAACTCTCCGATCAATAAATGATATGAACCGTGTGTTCTCCGCTCTTTGGCACCATGAACGGTGTGATCTCAAGATCCGTTAAATCTTCTTCGTGTTCTCCCGACGCATCCACATAATTTGCGATCATCACCGACTTTTTCACGATGGCCCTGCTCTTTAGGACGTTGAGCCGCATAAGGATCTGAGGCTTCTTCGGAACGTTTCCGATCTTCCAGCCTCTGCCCTCTCCGTATCCCAAGGGATCCAGGTACTCTTCCAGGCAATCCTTTAACAGGTTCTGGATCTCGAAGCTGTCATCCGGTGAGATGACGCTGACCCAAACGCTGACGGAAATGCTGACGTAAACGGGTTCGATGATGTGGAGTTTGTCCGCTGCCACCGTCAGTTCCGAATGCTTTAACAGTTCTTCTTTTAAGCCTCCCGCCACTCTGTGGAAGGCATAGGAACCGTCCAGATATTCTTTCATCAGCAGGATGAAACTGATCTGGGCGGGATCTTCGATCCCCTCCGCCGTTTCTCCCACAATGCAGGCCACCTGGTCGATGGTGTCGGAATAAGAGCTGATGGCCCGGCAGTAGTCATCCATGGACACCAGACGATTTCCGGAAGACAGGATCCCTGCTCCCCGTTCCAGCGCATTCTCCAGACTCTCGATATTGCTGCCGCCGTATGCTTTTTCCGGATTGGTGATGGAACCGATGTAGTCAAGGCCCACCATGGATTCCGTAATGGAATTTGCGGGGATATTGCCTGCCTGACCGTTACAGCACCGTACCCGAAACCGCAGTGCCACGTCATCAAGGACCCTGGGGATCGATGTATGGACACCGTCGCCGAAGATCAATTCGTTTCTCAGCCGGTCCAGCATATAAACTCTTGGATCTTCGGAGGTTTCAAAACGGGTTGTCTCGTGATACCGGACAAAGAAGGAACTGATCTGTCCCTGGGCATCCATATTGACTTCCGTGTTCTCCGGATCCTCTGCCGCCATGCGAAGGGTGGTATCTCTGGAGAACCGTCCCGTCTCATTGACCCAGACTTCCGCATCCAGCACGTTTTCCGCTCCCAGTGCAAAATGCATGTCCGCCACCGCTTCATCGATGTAAACGGGAATGAATTCTCTTGTTTCGATATTGCTGACGGATACAGCATTTAACCGGATGTCCCGGATCTTCGGCAGGGCTTTTCCGTCCTCCAGTTCATGCTCTTTTTTGACCCGAAGGACGCGGATGTAATATCGGTCATTTCCCTCAAGATCCGTTTTTTTCATGTCTGCGGGAGGCATGAACATGACAACTCCCGAACGGGTAAAGTCCTGGGTGTAGTCCAGTACCTTCATCCGCCGCCAGCCATCGAAGCCATAGTACTCAAAGAGACAGCGAAGTCCCGAAAACTGCAAACCTTCCTCTAAGCAAAAGAGAATGGATACCGGGCCGTTTTCCGGCTTTTTCGATAGACCGATATAGAGGGCATCGTCTTCATAACTGTTTTTCTGAAAGGCAATGTAGCCCTGATCCGCAGAGGCAAAGCTCGTTAAGTCCGTTACCTTTGTGCCGCAGATTGCGGTGGTCTTTCTTGCATCCACGTAGGTCCCTTCATAGCTGTAGGAGATCCGGAGGTTCCGGATGATGGGATAATGGTGGACTGCAGGCCGAACATAGCAGTTGTCGGATTTTAAGAGCTGGAAGCGCATGGCCCGTCCCTGATAGGAACCGGAAGAAAACTCTTCCCAGTCTTCGGGGCAGGTAAAGGTAAGCACCACCCGCTTCGTCCGATCCTCCGCAAAGAGGTTTCTCTGGTCCGTGGTCAGCGGGAGCTTTTTCCATCCCGTTCCGTTGTAGTACTCGATGGCAACTTCCTGGGCGTGACAGTCCGCGAAGATTTCATTCTTTGCAGAGCTTTGTTTTCTCTTGATGATCTTTAACTGACCGCTTTCTTCCAAAGGATTCAGGGTGATCCTGTGCTCTTCGAAATAGATGTCAAATTCCAGGGTGAT
>JAFUUM010000329.1 GCA_017477805.1 Lachnospiraceae bacterium | reverse complement strand
ATGGCCATGACCCTGGCCGGATGCGGAGAGACAAAGGCCCCGGCGGCAGGGGGAACCCTGAAAGAAGGCACGCTGGCAGTTGGCCTGGAGATCGGCTATCCTCCCATGGAATATTTCGATGCCGACGGTGCTACCGCCATCTGATTCGACTTGGAACTGGCCAAGGCCCTGGGTGAGGAACTGGGACTGAAAGTGGAACTTGTTGACACCGCATGGGACGGTATTTTCGCAGGTGTGGATGCGGATAAGTACGATGTGATCATCTCTTCCGTAAGCTTTACGGAGGACCGTAACACCAACTACACCCTGACCAAGCCCTATGTGGCAACTGCTCCCGTAATTGTTGTTCCCAATGATTCCGACATCGCTTCCATCGAAGATCTTGCAGGCAAGATCGTTGCGGTTCAGATGGAGACCACCGCAGACTACCTGATCCAGGAATATGTGGCCGGCGGC
This sequence comes from Lachnospiraceae bacterium, assembly GCA_017477805.1. Taxonomy (GTDB): domain Bacteria; phylum Bacillota; class Clostridia; order Lachnospirales; family Lachnospiraceae; genus SIG336. The sequence goes on along the minus strand of JAFUUM010000329.1, from coordinate 2,011 downwards.
CTTGCAACCGAACTTAGACAGTATGAAAAAGTCATCAACGCTTTTGATGAGTTAAAGACCGGCAGAGCAGATGCAGTCTGCACCGACTCCGTTGTTGCAGCGTTCTATCTTGGCGATGATGCTTCCAATTACAAGACCGTTTGGCAGGCACCCGAAACCGAACCCATCGTTATGTGCCTGAAAAAGGGTAACGACGAACTCAAGGGCAAACTGGAAGGAGCACTGGATAACCTGAAGAAAAACGGCAAGCTCGGCGAGATCGCTGTGAAGTACTTCGGCACCGAGGATGTTCTTCCCAATAACTGATAACCGTCTGCGAGGATAAGCAAATGAACGATTTCAGTCGCATTCTTACCTGGCTTCCCCAGCTCCTGCTGGGAGCCAGGACAACCATCGTGATCACCATTCTGGCTGTGGGCATCGGTCTGATCCTCAGCCTGTTTCTGGCTCTGGGAAAAATGAGCCGGATCTTTGTGATCAATAAATTCTGCAGCGCCTACATCTTCTTTTTCCGTGGGACTCCGCTGCTGATGCAGATCTACTTCTTGTACTTCGGTCTGCCCCAGTTCCATCCGGCCCTGACCATCCGCAGCGCCTTTGTTGCGGCCATGATCGCCTACACTTTAAACTCCGCCGCATACCTTGCGGAGAATATCCGTGCGGGCATCCAGTCCATCGATAAGGGCCAGTTCGAAGCGGCAAAGACCATCGGTATGAGCGGCGCCCAGACTATGCGCCTGGTGATCATCCCTCAGGCCGTAAGACGTCTGATCCCCCCTGTGGGCAACGAGTTCATCATGATGTTAAAGGATGTTTCCCTGGTGGCCATCATCGGTCTGGCGGACTTGACCAAGGTAACAAGAGCCATTTCCTCATCTTCGGCAACGGCCCTTGTGTACATCCCCGCCATGATCATCTATCTGATCATCACCGCTCTTTTCCAGTTCGTCTTTAACACCCTGGAAAAGAAGTACTCGGTTTACGAATAAGGTTTGGAGGAAAGTAGATGTCAATCATTCGCACGGAAGAACTCTGCAAAAACTTCGGTGATCTGCAGGTTCTTCAGAACGTTAATCTTACAGTGAACTCCGGCGAAGTGGTGGTGATCATCGGCCCCTCCGGTGCCGGAAAATCCACTTTGCTCCGGTCCCTGAACACTTTAGAGACCATCACCAGCGGCAAGATCTTCATCGAAGATAATCTCTTTTGTCGGGCGGAGCAGGGTGTGATCAAAGAAGAGATGTCCAAGGAGGACAAAAAGGCAGCCCTTCTGGATATGGGCATGGTGTTCCAGCGCTTTAACCTCTTCCCCAACATGACCGTAAAGGAAAATGTGATGGCGGGACCCGTGCACGTCAAGAAGACACCCAAGGAAGAAGCGGAAAAAAGAGCTTTGGAGCTGCTTGAGAAGGTTGGACTTGCCGATAAGGCAGATGCATATCCGTCCAGGCTTTCCGGCGGACAGCAGCAGCGTGTGGCCATCGCCCGTGCGCTTGCCATGCAGCCCAAGATCATGCTCTTTGACGAGCCCACATCCGCACTGGATCCGGAGCTGGTCGGAGAAGTGTTAAATGTTATGAAAGACCTGGCAGCCCAGGGCATGACAATGTTGTGCGTGACCCATGAGATGGGCTTTGCCAGAGAAGTGGCGGATAAGGTGGTCTTTATGGCAGACGGCCAGATCCTTGAGGAGGGAACTCCCGAGGAGATCTTTAACCACCCCAAGACCGCGAAGGCACAGCAGTTCCTCAGCAGTGTCCTCTAAAAATCCCAAAGGAGCAGGCTGCTTTGAAGATCGATATCAGGCAGATCGACACCGGCGAAGACGAGGTGATCGTCAGATACCGGGAAAAAACATACCGGATCCAGAAGATCCTTGATGCCGTGGAAGGCGGAGATGCAAAGCTTTACGGCAAAAAAGACGGAGACACCGTATCCATCGACCCGGGTGACGTCCTATATTTTGAGACCGTGGACGATAAGCTCTTTGCCTATACGGCAGAAGACGTAT
>JAFUUM010000328.1 GCA_017477805.1 Lachnospiraceae bacterium | reverse complement strand
CGGGCTGTCTGAGGAGGGCTCTTCTTACGGATCTCCAGTACTGCTTCGCATCCGCAGTGGGATCCCCGTCTTCGCTGAAGGTGGGTTTTCCCCCAAGACCTACAGGGAACAGGTAAGGATGCAGTCTGATCTCATGTACATCCGCCTTTGCTCCCGCACAAAGTCTTACTTCATAGCCGGAGAAGACGCACTTGATCAGTCCGTCAAAATGAAATTCCGGGAAGAGCTCACTGTAAGGCTCCACTCCTACCCAGCTGTCATCGTAAAATACGTAAGCTTTTTTACCGTAGGATTTTACAAGATCCACCAGTTCGCGGCCGTAATCCACCACGAAACGGTTGGTAAAACGCATATAGTCTCTCTGCCTGTCCGTAGGCGCCATATGGGTCACATGGAGTTTTCCCTGATTGATAAAATCCTCCGATGAAAGAGCATAGCCATATTCCTTTTCAAAGCGCATAAGCGCCTCCGGGCTGACGGTAAAGTCATAGGAGCCCCAATCCGTGAAGAGATTACGGTTTCTGTCATCACTGCCCCAGATCCACACAAAGTTATAGAACATGGATGTAAAGCGGACAACATTGGTATCCTCATGGGTCTTACACCAGTCTGTCAGCCAGTTCTTCAGGTACTCCTGTGCTGCCTTGGACCTGGGATCCACCGGGATCAGATGCTCCTTGTTCCAGTGATTGGTCACATGGTTGTACATATTGATCTCTTCCCAGATCCGATAGGCCAGGAAGTTTACGGTATAAGAATGATAGGCCTCGCACTGTTTGATCACAACATTGCCGGCTTCCCGCTCATAGACCCACTTAGAGGAAGGGATCTCCTTCTCCGCGGTACGGTCATAGACCTGCCAGTATTTCATGGCTTCGTCCGTATCATTTAAAACAAACTGCTCTGCAAAATAACCGTCCAGAAGGTGGATGGAAATACAGGGATCCTCTGCCGTTACGGGCTGAGACTGTAAAAAGGTCTGTTGTCTGCACTCTGGGTGCTCTTTTGCCCAGGCGTTGTGCTCACGAATGATACAAATGGTGGAATAGATATCGTAACCGGCATTTAAGATCTCGTCGGAAAGAGTCGTGCCATCGCTGTCACGGATCACGTCCGCGCCCCATTTTTCAGCAAGTTCCAGCGTCAGTTTTTCATATCCTGCTTCTCCAGGCAGAGTAAAACTCCCCTTACTCATAGTTTTTCTTCTCCTTAAAAAATCTTATAACGCACCGTCGCTTCGTACGTTTTCATAATCCAAAAGCAAGGCAAAGAATGCCAGCACCAGACCCTGGCCCCAACCCTGGATCCAGTCTTTGGAAATATTTCTGTAGCCGTCACGGTCCTTCATCACCGCGGTACCGGCAGACACGTTCAGCATCCTTCCATCGGGACTGATGTTATCGATGATGCCCTTGATGGAGCGATTGATGTATTTGATATGAAGAGGGTTACCCTTTGCAAGCATGGCTGCGGCAATACCGCAGGACGCAGATAATTCTTCGTAAGATTCGGGATCATCCAGGATGGTGCGCCATAAGCCGTTCTCCGTCTGAAGAGTCTTCAGTGCGGAAAGCTGCTCATTTAAGGAGCCAACAACATCCAGGAACTTGGGATACAGATAGGCTTCCGGCAGGATGCCGCCCACTCTGGACATGGTATAGGCTGCCCAACAGTTGGCACGGCCCCAGTAAAAGCCGGACATATGGCTCTTATCGATATTGTTATAACCGTGGTACCAAAGACCGCTCTCGGGATCCTGCAGATACTTGATGTGCCAGTAATACTGGTTTAAGGCATCCTCAATGATCTCTTCATCTTTTAACTTCACGCCCACGCGAAGCAGGAAATAAGCTGCCATGAACAGAGTATCTGCCCAGGCCTGCTCCGGAAAATCGTTATTGGCAGAAACGGTATGCTGAAGGACATGATCCCCGAAACGCAGGGCTTTATGACGGATATAGTCGATCTTGTCCATGACGATATCCCAGTACTTCTCATCTCCCGTTGCTTCATAAATGGTAATGAGGCAATGGCCCATGGCACATGCGTTCACGGTCCAGGTCTTGGGAAGTCCCAGTTCAATATACTCGTCCACACGAGCTTTCATCAGATCCAGGTAATGCTGGTCCTTTGTCACTTCGTATGCTCTGCTGATGCCGTAATAGGCAACACCGCAGGGCCAGTCCCAGGTCAGATCCATGCGCATGGTGCGTTCCACGATCTTGTCCATCAATTCCCTGATCTGTTTGCTGTCGTATTCAATCCCCGCCATAATATCCTTCTCCTTTCTGTGTTTCCTACACAGACTGCTTCATAATCTGATTGTACGAAACTGCTTTTTTCATATCAATTCATTGCGATAGCCAAACCTATCATTTTTGTCCATTTACTTTTCTTATGGAATGGATTAAGGTGGAACATAGATTTAGGAGGCATTATGGGCAGACCGAAGATACAACAGATTGAATACAGAAATTATGATTTTCCGGAGACCTTTCCCATCGTGGTCCTCACGGGTGAAAAATGGAAGATCTCCGATATCCGTTCCGGCAGACTGCATTTCCACAACTGTCTGGAGATCGGGCTTTGCGAAAGCGATGAAGGCTTTATGCAGTTTGAAACAAAAGTATGCCAGTTCCGGGAAGGAGACGTTTCCGTGGTGGGCATGGAAGTACCCCATACCACCTGGTCCGCGCCGGGATGCTCCAGCAGATGGTCCTATCTGTTTGTGGACTTATCTGCCATGTTGCGTCCTTATTT
>JAFUUM010000024.1 GCA_017477805.1 Lachnospiraceae bacterium | reverse complement strand
TGTCCATCCTTTTCTGTTCATTCCACATCCCTGTGTAGGCTGTATATAAGCCACGAATCATAGATACCCTCCTAAAAAAATATTATGAGTTGTCTCTGAGGCCTGCCAGGAATTCCACGTACTTACCGGTTCCGATGGCCACTGCGGTCATGGGATCCTCTGCAGTCATGGTGTTGATGCCGGTGTGATGCTCGATGAGCTCTTCCAGTCCGCGAAGAAGGCTTCCGCCGCCGGTAAGGACGATACCTCTGTCGGCGATATCCGCTGCCAGTTCCGGAGGAGTTATCTCAAGCACACTGTGGATTGCTTCCACGATCTGAGAAGTGGTCTCTTTTAAGGCCTCTTCCATCTCGTCCGAAGAGATGGTAATGGTATTGGGAAGTCCCGATACCAGGTTACGTCCCTTTACATCCATGTAATCAGGCTCGGATCTGCGGAATGCGGTTCCGATCTTGATCTTGGCATCCTCTGCGGTTCTTTCACCGATGAGAAGGTTATGTTTCTTTCTCATGTGACGAACAATGGCTTCATCGAAATCGTCGCCGGCCACTTTGATGGAAGCGGAAACTACGGTATCACCCAGAGAGATCACAGCGATATCCGTGGTACCACCGCCGATGTCGACGATCATGTTGCCGCAGGGTTTGAAGATATCAATGCCTGCGCCGATGGCCGCCGCGATGGGTTCTTCGATGATCTCTACTTCTCTGGCGCCTGCCTGATAAGTAGCATCTTCAACCGCTTTTCTCTCTACTTCGGTTACCTGGCTGGGTACGCAGACTGCGATCCTGGGTTTCCGGATCAGTCGCTTGCCCAGGGCCTTCTGGATGAAGTACTTCATCATGCTCTCGGTAACGGTGTAATCGGAGATAACACCTTTACGAAGGGGACGTACAACCTGAATGTTGTTGTTCTCCTTACCCAGCATCAGTCTGGCGTCTTCACCGATGGCCTGAACCTTGCCGCTTTCTTTGTTAAATGCCACAACGGAGGGCTCTTTCAAGACCACTCCCTTGCCTCTTACATATACGAGGATACTCGCAGTACCCAAATCGATTCCGATATCTGCCTGTTGCATCTTCTTTTCTACGTCCTTTCCAGGAATAAATACTATTTTTACGCGGTATATTATATCACGAAAGCACGAGTAAAATAAAGAAGAACCTGCCAATATCTATTTCGGCAGGTTCTTCTGATTTCTTAAGGTATGAGAAGTGATATTACTTAACTTCTTTCAGGGTTCCTTCATAGCCCTAGATGATGGCGTATTTACGGAACAGGTTGGTGTATAAGGATACGGTGTTCTCATTGAAGTCGATATCCTTGTATACGCTTACGGTACCGTCCATGTTGCAGACTGCAACTGCATACTCACCGTATGCGGGCAGGTTCTTGGGAACGGAGAAGGTCAGGATGTAAGGCTTTGCGGTCTGCTCCAGGATCTTGCCGTTGGAATACAGATAAGGATCGATATAAACCATTTCCTTACCGCCGGCTGCCTTCATGGCCTTTTCAAAGGTCTGACCCAGTACGTTCTCCTCACCGGGGAACCAGTGCTGGAACGCCATCCAGGAAAAATTGCCGACCTCAGCGCGGACTTCCTCCCAAGGAGAGATCATGCCGCACTTAACCCATTCATTGATATTCTCGGTTGTGGGTACGGTGCTGACGATGGCGCTGTTCCAAACAGGGAACACCAGCTGCTCCATGGAAGCGGGATCAGCGATCTTGTAAGCATCAAAGGAGCCCTTCGGTGCGGAAACGATAGCGATATGAGAAACATACTTGGTGTCGAAGGTGATCATTTCGGGAGAGAAGTCCAGATCGCCGCGGATCTCGCAGGTACCGTCGGTCTTCAGGATCACTGCACCGTAATCACGGTTGGGATCATAATCCTTGGGAAGCCATACAGCAATACGAACAGGTTTAGCCAGTTCTGCAACGGCGTTTCCGAAAATGTCTCTGCAAACCTTGAAATCAAGCTTCAGGTTAGCTTCGATCTTATAAGCGTTTGCAAACGCGGTGTACTGAACGATAGCGTTAGTTGCAGCGGTAGTGGGCTGATCGCTCACTTCCAGGACCACCTCAAAACCATCTGTGTTCTGCTCGTAGGTCATGCCTGCATACAGAGCTGCGGTAACAGCGGGTGTGGAAACGCTGACTCTGGGAATGACCGTGCTGTTGGTCTTTGCGGAAAACTTGATCGCTCTGTGGTAGATGGAAGTATCGGCAGCTTCTGCAGTCAGACCTGCACCGGGCAGCCAGAACACCATCGTAGCGATCATAGCGATACTGAGCAATGTTGCTACTAATTTCTTCATTTTCATTTCCTCCTTTTGGGTATAGAGGTTCCTCCCCCTCTATCAACAAACTTAACACAAAGATAGCAAAAAAGACTGCGTATTTCAAGCAAAGCGCTTTAACATCTTTTTAATATAGATGCCGGTATAGGACTTTTGGTTTGAGGCAATTTCTTCAGGAGTTCCTCTTGCGATGACGGTACCCCCTCCATCGCCCCCTTCAGGCCCCATATCTATGATATAATCCGCGGTCTTGATCACGTCCAGATTGTGTTCGATGACAACAACGGTGTTGCC
>JAFUUM010000327.1 GCA_017477805.1 Lachnospiraceae bacterium | reverse complement strand
GCATGCTCCAGGGTCTCTGCCCAGGACACATTGGGATTGCTGTTATGCCACACATCGCCGTGATCATGGAAATGCTCACTGGCCATGTTGTCACCAAGCTGGCTGTTCCGGATGGGATCCGCTTTCTGACAAAGATCCACGCAGGCCTGATCCAGCGCAACGGGATCAAAAGATGCCAGCATTCCGATATCCGGAAGGATGGGAGCATCATTCTCGCCGTGACAGTCACAGTTGGGAGATACGTCCGTGATCAGACTGATATGGAAGCAGGGTCTTCCGCTCACAACCGCAGCACTGTATTCCGCCATCTTTCTTCCAAGCATCTGCGGAGCGTCTTCATGAATGTTTTCTATGGCATCAAAGGCGCAGGCACCGATACATCTTCCGCAGCCCTTACACTTTTCGGGATCGATCCACGCCTTGTTCCCGTCGTAGCTGATGGCATCCGATCCGCATTCTTTCGCACATCTCCGGCAGCCTCTGCACTTCTCCGTGATCACATGGGGCTGACCGCTGTTATGCTGCTGCATCTTTCCCGCACGGCTTCCGCAGCCCATGCCGATGTTCTTGATGGCGCCGCCAAAGCCCGCCTGCTCGTGACCTTTGAAATGACTGAGGGAAATGAAGATATCCGCATCCATCACCGCGCGGCCGATGTAGGCTTCCTTGCAGTATTCCCCGTTGGGTACGGGAACGATGATATCATCCGTTCCACGAAGTCCATCGGCAATGATGATCTGACAGCCCGTGGTCACTGTATTAAAACCGTTGATATTGGCACAGTCCAGATGCTCCAGCGCGTGTTTTCTGCTGCCGGGATAAAGGGTATTGCAATCCGTGAGGAAAGGCAGACCTCCCTGTTCCTTGACCACGTCCGCAACCGCCTTGGCGTAATTGGGCCGAAGATAGGCAAGGTTACCCAGTTCTCCGAAATGCATCTTGATGGCAACGAATTTTCCATCCATATCGATGGATCCGATCCCCGCCATCTTGATCAGTTTCTGAAGCTTCGCCGTCAGGCTGACCCCAAGTACCGTTCTGAAATCCGTAAAATAAACCTTTGATCTTTCCATGTCATACCTCCGTTATCTCTTCCCGATCAGTCTGTCACAAACTTCCAGATACTCTTCAAAGAATTTCTCGCTGTCTTCTTTGAGGAAGTCGATCTTTCCGTCTTTTGCCGCAAACTCATGCTGTTTGGCCCGTTCGCTGAAAGCCTTTAATCCGATGGTGGCCATCTGTCCTTTGATGGCATGGGCCAGGCAATCGTACTCGTCCATGTTTTCCGAAGACAGTGCCGCCCGGAGTTTTTCCACGTTATCGGCCGCATCCGCCACCACGGTCTCCGCCACGGTCTGAAGCAGTTCTTCCTGGCCTCCCACATACCGCAGGGCCGTCTCATAATCCGAGCCTTCAAAGGATTCGATCCGCTCTCGCAGAGTCATATCCGCAGGCTCTTTCTTACTCTTTTCTTTCTGACCGCCCTGGTCTGCCGGTTTTACCGCCTTTACGGGCTTCTTCTCCGCCGGCAGGATCCGTTCTTCCGGCAGGTACTTCTTCACCGTCTGCTCAAGAAGGGCGGCATCGATGGGTTTTGTCAGATAGTCCGCAAATCCTTCTTCTAAGTAGATCTCCCTGCTGCCCGCCACCGCGTTGGCCGTCAGTACCACAACGGGAACCGCCCGGTTACGAGAGTCATCATCGTTCTTGATGTGATCCAAAGTCTCGATACCGTCCATTCCCGGCATCATGTGGTCCAAAAGGATCAGATCATAATGGGTGATCCGGCATTTTTCCAATGCCTTTGCACCGCTGTCACAGATCTCCGGCGTGATCTCCGCCCGCTTTAGAAGGAGCTGTACCAGTTTTAAGTTGGACGCATTATCATCCACCACCAGCACCTTTGCGGAAGGTGCCCGGTAATCACAGCCTTCCTCCGCAGTAACAGGAGCATCCCCTTTTTCCATGTAATCAAGGCCAAGGGGCTCGCGGTCCGAAACCTCCACGGGGATCGCTGCCTTGAATTCAGAGCCCACTCCCTCTTTGCTGGATACGCTGATCTCACCGCCCATGGTATCCAATATACTCTTTACGATGGCAAGTCCAAGACCGGTACCTTCGATGGTCCCGTTCTTTTTCAGATCCGCCCTGGCAAAGGCCTCAAAGAGGTGCTTTTGTCCCTCTTCACTGATGCCCCGTCCCGTATCCTTTACGGTAAAACGCATCATAAATCTTCCGTCCGGAAGGTATTCCCCCCCCAACCATTAATGTCACGCTGCCGGCATCCGTATACTTGATGGCGTTATTGGCCAGATTGATCAGCACCTGGCGGATCCGGAATTCATCGGAGATCTGCCCATCCGGCACGTCGTTTAAGATCAGGGTCCCGATCTTTAAGTCCTTCTCCTTGGCCCGCTCCGACAGCATGGGCATAATACTGCGAAGCAGTGCGGACAACCGATAGGGGGCCTTGGTGATCTCCAGTTTTCCCGCTTCGATCTTGGAAAAGTCCAGTACGTCATTGACCAGCATAAGGAGCATCTGACCGGAGGTCTTCACACTCCGGGCATACTCTTCGATCACCGGATCCTCGTTTTCCCGAAGGATCATCTCGTTCATACCGAGAACCGCATTGATGGGCGTCCGGATCTCATGGGACATGCTGGCAAGGAACTGGGTTTTGGCTTCCGAAAGATCCACTGCCCTTTGGCCCTGTTCTCTCATCCGTTTCAGATCACTGATCTGCTGGGCCACAGCCATGGCAAGGAATATGGCAAGTCCCAGCAGCATGGGAATATCGTCCTGCATAAAGGGCATGGGGATAAAGTTCAGGATCAGGATCTCGGAGATGGCAAAGATCAAAAATCCGCAGATACCGATGGCCGTGAATTTGTAGTCCCACACATTGCCCTTAATGGTCTCATATACAAGGAGGCCCATGATGAAAAGCACCTGCAGTGCCAGGATCGCATCGATATAGATCAGAGAATTGGCGAAATTGGCAATACCGGTAAAGTGAAGCAGCGGCCAGATGATACAGTTGACTATGCTCACCATGAGGAACCCGATCACAATTTTTCGATACCGACCCTTTTGCAGCGCATCCAGATAAAAGACCAGATTGAAGGGTAACAGCAGGCAGATCATGTAGTTTGCGATGCCGTCGATATGATAATTATTGAAAATAAAGGGATACAGGTATGAATTGGTGACCAGCCAGCCGGAGACCACCAAAATAGATACGGATCCGTAGAGCATTTCGATCCGCCGCTTATACACAATGCTCATCGCAATACTGACAAGTGCGATGGCTCCGGAGAAAAGAAGGAGCAGTTCGGATAATTGGAAAGAAAGGCCGTATCTGGCCATCAGATAGGCATAAAGACCCGTAGCCGATGTTACGAGACTGTCCTGATAGATAAATCCACGCCTAGTGGTATTGGTCCGCAGGAATGTAACCTCTTTTCCGGAATCCTCCGGATAAAGGGGCACAAGGATATAAAACCGCTTAACGATGCCGCCGGGAAGAAAGAATTCGTTGTCGGGATCAAAGGATTTTCTGAGGACGCCGCCCACATAATACAGAGCATCTCCCTCAATGACCATGCAAAGGTTATCCCCTTGCCGGATGGTTGCGGGGAGTGTGGTGGTCATGGTGTAGACACCGCTACTCATTCCTTTGCCCTGAAAGGAGGATCCTGCATGAAATACATTTCCGTCGGGATCCGTTACGGTCCATTCCTCGATCCATTCCGCTCTGTCAAACTGCACAGGCCGATTCTCGTGGTTGATGCTGTAAATGAGCAACAGCAAAACGACCGCCACGATATAAACGGCGAAGAAGATCTTGCTGGCAAAAACAACTTTCTCGGACACTTTCATCGGCTATACCTCATGCATGTTTGAGACACCGCAACAGGACCATACATAATGATTATATATCCTCGATGAATTGTTCCGCTATCCTTTTTCTTGAAACTCCGTGATCCATGGCCATTTTTCCGATATAACGGTGGGCTTCATCCTCCGTCATCTTCTTTTTCTCCACAAGAAGGATCTTGGCCTTGCTGACGATCCGGATCTCCTCCATCTTCTCTTCCACCGTCAGAGTCTTTTTCTCCAGTTGATGCAGCCGGTTCTGCATGGCCGTAAGGAGTCTTATGGCCTTATCGATGTGGTTTGGCGGATCCGCCTTGGACACCACGAGGACTCCGTGATCCGTCACATGGTCCAGAGCATCCTCGTAAACCTCCTGGGGCACCACCAATAACACCGAAGCGTTGCACCGCTCCGCCGTATCCAGGACAAACTCCTCTCCCGTCTCATCCGGCATGGGCGCACAGACCACCACCAGGTCATAATATCGCTCCAAAATGTGCCGTCTTGCCGTTGCTACGCTGGAAACCCGGTCGATGGTGATAAAGTTCTTGAGAGACTTTTTCACGACCGCATCGAACTGCTCGGAAGCAGACACGATCAATATGGAATGTTGTATGTCATCGCGTCCCTTCGTCCGCCCTTGGATCATGAAGTCTCTCCTTTCTGTTTATTTTCGGATCCCGGTATCAGATGTTCAGATACTCTTTCAGGATCCCTTCGGGTACGATCTCTTTCACAAAGCTGCTTTCCGCAGCAACCTTCGCCGCCTCTTTTCTCGAGCCGGGAAGATAGGCCTCATTGCCCGCCATTTCTTCAGGCAGTTCCAGTTTTCTCTCGATACCGGAAAGACCTGCTCTGATGAGCAGTGCATACACAAGATAGGGGTTGCCGGTGGCATCCGGGGACCGAAGCTCCACTCTGGTCCGTCCCTGCCAGGTTTCGATATACATGAGCGTCGTTCCGGCGACAGCCGGCGACACCGAACGCCCAGCGTTCGGGCTGAAGGGCACGCCCGAGCGTGCCTCCCTCTCCGACTCTGCCGCACTGGACCAGTTTACCAATTTAAGTAGTGAAAATATTATGATATCACAAGATAATCATATTAAATTAGCTGATTTTGCTTTGACTAAGCCGACAAATAATGAAGTACAAAATCAAAGTTATAATAATAAAATAAGAGG
>JAFUUM010000023.1 GCA_017477805.1 Lachnospiraceae bacterium | reverse complement strand
TCGGGGCAATCACATTGAAATAAGAAGAGACATATATTATAATTTCAAAGATTGGCTTTAGGAGGAATATTATGAACCACAACGAGTACACATTAGGCATAGATATCGGCTCCACTACCGTTAAGATCGCACTTTTGGATGCCGAAAATGACCTGATATTTGCCGACTACGAACGGCACTTTGCAAATATACAGGAAACCCTGCAGAAGCTTCTGGACGAGGCCATCGACAGAGCCGGTAACGTAACGATCCATCCCATGATCACCGGTTCCGGCGGATTGACCCTGGCAAATCATCTGGAGGTTCCCTTTGTCCAGGAAGTGATCGCAGTATCCACTGCCCTTCAGGCTCAGGCCCCCAAAACGGATGTGGCCATTGAGCTGGGCGGCGAGGATGCCAAGATCATCTATTTTGAGAACGGAAATATCGAGCAGCGTATGAACGGTATCTGTGCCGGCGGTACAGGTTCCTTTATCGACCAGATGGCATCCCTCTTACAGACGGACGCCTCCGGCCTTAATGAATACGCAAAGAGCTATAAGTCCCTTTATACCATCGCTGCAAGATGCGGTGTATTTGCCAAATCCGATATCCAGCCCCTGATCAATGAAGGTGCCACCAAAGAAGACCTTGCTGCCTCCATCTTCCAGGCTGTCGTAAACCAGACCATCTCCGGTCTTGCCTGCGGTAAGCCCATCCGGGGCCATGTTGCTTTCCTGGGCGGTCCTCTTCACTTCCTTTCCGAGCTGAAGCAGGCCTTTATCCGCACCCTCCATCTTGACGATGAACATGCCATTGACCTGAACAACTCCCATCTGTTTGCGGCCATGGGTTCCGCTCTGAATGCAAAAGAAGAAGTGAGCTGCAGCCTCCAGGAAATGATCGACAAGTTATCCGGCGGCATCAAGATGGACTTTGAAGTTGCCCGTATGGATCCCCTCTTTGCTTCCAAAGAGGAATATGATCACTTTACCGAAAGACATCAGAAAGCAAAGGTTGCCACAGGGGATCTCAAATCCTACCGCGGTAACTGCTTCCTTGGCGTGGATGCCGGTTCCACCACCACAAAAATCGCGCTGGTGGGCGAAGACGGCTCCCTGCTTTATTCCTTCTACAGCAACAACAACGGTTCCCCGTTAAAAACCGCCATCCGTTCCATTCAGGAGATCTACTCCCTGTTACCGGAAGGCGTTAAGATCGTGCGCTCCTGCTCCACCGGCTACGGCGAGGCCCTCATCAAAGCCGCCCTTATGCTTGATGAAGGAGAAGTTGAGACCATCGCCCACTACTATGCCGCTGCTTTCTTTGATCCCGAGGTGGACTGCATCCTCGATATCGGCGGACAGGATATGAAATGTATCCGCATCAAGAACCAGACCGTAGACTCCGTTCAGTTAAACGAAGCCTGCTCTTCCGGATGCGGTTCCTTTATCGAGACCTTTGCAAAATCCCTGAATTACAGTGTACAGGACTTTGCGAGCGCCGCTCTGTTTGCGGAGCATCCCATCGATCTCGGTACCCGTTGTACCGTATTTATGAACTCCAAAGTTAAACAGGCCCAGAAGGAAGGTGCTTCCGTTAATGACATCTCCGCGGGACTTGCTTATTCCGTGATCAAGAACGCTCTGTTTAAGGTCATCAAAGTATCCTCCGCAAAGGATCTTGGCCGAAACATTGTTGTTCAGGGCGGTACTTTCTATAACGACGCCGTACTCCGCAGTTTTGAGAAGATCGCGGACTGCGAAGCCATCCGCCCTGATATCGCAGGTATCATGGGTGCTTTCGGCTGTGCTCTCATCGCAAGAGAGCGTTATAACCTGGATCCCGAGCAGAAAACAACCATGCTCAGCATCGATGCCATCAACGCTCTGGAATTTACAACCTCCATGGCAAAGTGCCAGGGTTGTACCAACCACTGCCGTCTCACCATCAACAAGTTCTCCGGCGGACGTCAGTACATCTCCGGAAACCGCTGCGAACGCGGTCTTGGTAAACAGAAGAACGCTGAAAACATCCCCAACCTCTATGATTACAAGTTAAAGAGGATCTTCCAGCATTATGTGCCCCTCACCGCCGATAAAGCTCCCAGAGGCACTGTAGGTATCCCCAGAGTCCTCAATATGTACGAGGATTATCCTTTCTGGTTTACCTTCTTTACAAAACTCGGTTATCAGGTGGTGTTATCTCCCACCTCTACCCATAAACTGTACGAACTGGGCATCGAATCCATTCCCAGTGAGTCCGAGTGCTATCCCGCAAAGCTGGCCCACGGTCACATCCAGTGGCTCATCGAGCAGAAGGTGGATTTCATCTTCTATCCTTCCCTGTTCTACGAGCGCAAGGAATTTGCGGATGCCAACAACCACTACAACTGCCCCATCGTTACCTCCTATTCCGAAAACATCAAAAATAACGTGGAGGAGATCGGCCGGGGTGAGGTTGTGTTCCGTAACCCCTTCATGAGCTTTGAATCTCCCGCAACCATCAAGGATGCGCTGAACAAGGAGTTTAAAGAACTCTCCCATAAGGAGATCTCCGAAGCCGTAGACAAAGCCTGGAACGAACTGGCAAAAGTCCGCAGCGAGATCCAGGAAAAGGGTGAAGAAGTCATCGCGTGGATGCAGAAAAACGGACGCCACGGTATCGTTCTTGCCGGTCGTCCTTACCATATCGATCCCGAGATCAATCACGGTATCCCCGAGCTCATCAACAGCTACGGTATTGCCGTGCTTTCCGAGGATTCCGTATCTCACCTGGCCGCCCCCGAAAGACCTCTTATCGTGTCCGACCAGTGGATGTACCACTCCCGCCTGTACTCAGCAGCCGCCTATGTCCGCACCAGAGACGACCTGGACATCATCCAGCTCAACTCCTTCGGCTGCGGTCTGGATGCCGTGACAACGGATCAGGTCGGCGATATCATGACGGGATCCGGACAGATCTACACCTGTTTGAAG
>JAFUUM010000326.1 GCA_017477805.1 Lachnospiraceae bacterium | reverse complement strand
TCATCCACAGGCCAGCACTGATAGGTATCAAACCAGGTACCGTGGTTTCTGCCCTCGGAGGCATCATCCATCCACCGTACCAGACTGTAACTGAGATAGGTGGGCAGGTGCTGGTCCTGGTAGGCACTGGCTCTGGTCTCCGTTCCGGTATAGACCATGTCAAAGATATCCTTTTCCACATCGGGACGATATCCGGTGGCATGATAGGATTCTCTCCAGTTGGGGAACTTGATGATCATCTTCACCTTGGGATTGACTTTTTTTGCCGGTCCCACGATCAGGTTCTCGGAAACTTCCTTCATCAGTTCTTTCCGGAATTCCACCCAGGTTTTATCACCCTTTTTCTTCAGGCAGTCCTCACAGGTACAGTTGGTGAAATAAAAGTCATCCAGGATCACCTCATCAAACTGTTCGGCACAGTATTCCGATACCTTTTTGATGTAATCTCTCATCTCCGGATTGGAGTAGCAGAATGTGTTAAAAAGTCTCTGCCGCTTGCCGTCTTCCTTGTTCAGATCCGGCACGACCGTGGTGAATCCTCCTGCAACTTCGACACCTTTGGATTTAAAAAATGCAATAAAATCCTGCATTTTATCTTTCTCCACCCAGTGTCCTTCCCGGTAGGGTTCCAGATAGACCTTATCCAGTCCCACATACTTTTCGATGAACTCATACTGGGTCCGAAGGGTCTCCAAATCCATCCTTTCCAGGATCTGTGCCACACAATATACCGTCACTTTGAAGTTGTGAAAATGTCCCATGTTCATGTCCCTCGTAAACGTCACCGCGTATTAACTTCTCTTTGTGCCTTATCCAGTGCTGCGATGACTTTTTCGCAGAACTCGTCAAATTTCGGATCTTCCTCGTACTTGTCGGGGTGCGTCAGAACGTACTCCAGGGCGATCCGCGCTCCCTTATGGAAGGGAATGGTGGTGGTCATCTGAGGAACCAGCCGTTTTAGCTTGCTGTTATCGAAGATCACCGATACGGACTTGTCTCCCACAAGGCTTCCCCAAAAATCATAACCGAACTTGTCTCCGGCTTTGCTGAGGAAATCGGAGGAGACATGATAGGCTTTCAGTTCCACGCCGAGAGCATCCGCAATGGTCTGGTAGATCTGGTTCCAGGTGAGGATCTCATCCCCCGTGATCTGGAAGGCTTCTCCGATGGCGTGACGATTTCCCATAAGGCCGATGAAGCCCACGGCAAAATCCCGGTTAAAGGTCAGGGCCCAAAGGGAGGATCCGTCACCCTGGATCAGCACGGGCTTGCCCTGCTGCATCCTGCGGATCACCTGGAAAAAGCCCTTATCTCCGTGGACGCCCATGGGGATGCTTCTTTCATCATAGGTGTGGCTGGGGCGGATGATGGTCACGGGGAACCCTTCTTCCCTGTATTTTTCCATCAAAAACTCCTCACAGGCGATCTTGTTGCGGGAGTATTCCCAATAGGGATTGGCAAGAGCCGTGCCTTCCGTGACCACATGGTGGGCGGCAGGCTTTTGATAAGCCGATGCGGAGCTGATGAACATATACTGCCTGGTCTTGTCCCAGAACAGCCTGTAATCCCGCTTTACCGCTTCCACGTCAAAGGCGATAAAATCGCAGACAACGTCAAACTCCAGTCCTTCCAGTTTTGCCTTCACATCCGCTTCATCATTTATGTCCGCATTTATTGTCCTTACGCCCTCCGGGAGCTCCGCGCTCCGGCTTCCCCGGTTGATCAGCGTCAGGTCCCACAAAGGATCTTCTGCCAGTTTTCTTGTGATGGCCATGCTGATGGTGCCCGTTCCACCGATAAATAAAGCTTTCATGAAGGTAACCTCCTTATTGTTGTTACGTACGATCTTCGTTTCCCCTTCATCTTATTCGAGGCGAAAACGGAAAACCACCGCGTTTCTGATCTGTTTTGACGGTTTTTTGTTTTTCTCAATTTCCTTATTTATCTGACAATTTACCATTTATCAGAAGTTATTTCAATAAAAATGGTGACAAAAAGGTGACAAAAAAATTGGTAGGACAAAAATTTTCAAACAATTTTTCTTCTCAATTTTTGCCGAAATATAAAGGTCTTTTGTATTTTCTCCGATACAATTAAAAGAACACGGAGCAAATTGCTTTCCATACTTGTAAAATTTCGTTTCCGTGTTATAGTATATACATAGATATAGTGGGTGTTTCTATCCAAGTCCCCATATCTATGGATCAAAAACATCAATTCATAGGAGGATTGACAAATGAAGAAGCAAAAAGGCATATCGATTTACGGGATGCAGATCCTGTTCGCTCTGATCCCGCTGGTGGTCGGCGCCATCATCCTGACCATCTTTTCGGTGGTCAACATCACCAACAGCATGGAGGACAGTATGTACTCCCGGCTGCGGGCCGTAGCCACCGGTACAAGAATGTATTTTGAATACGATGTTGAGAACGGTATCATTGAGCAGGATGATGACAGTTTCGCTTACTGCGATGCCATCAAGGAGCAGGGCGTTGATGTTACCGTATTTGAAGGGGATACCCGCTTTATCACCTCCCTGAGGAACGCCGACGGATCCAGAAATATCGGAACCCAGGCCAATGCTGATATCTGGGCGACCGTAAAAGCCGGCGGTGAATATCATTCCGGTGGCGTTATGATCGGTGGAAAAGAATACTATGTTTATTATCTTCCTTTGTATGACGGAAACGGCAGCGTTTGGGGCATGTCCTTTGCCGGTGAGTCCGCAAGTGCCGTACATGCTTCCAAAAATGCCGTGATGCTCTCCAGTATCCTGGCAGCCCTGATCACTGTAGCCATCTTTGCCGTGATCGCTGTTCTGGTGGCAAAGCTGGTGGCAGATCCCATCAAACAGCTGGCTGTTACTTCTTCCGAACTGGCAACCGGCAAGCTGAACACCGTCTGGAGTGCCAAGAGCCACGTGGTCGAGATCAAAACCCTCATCGTTTCCATCCAGGAACTTCAGGGCGGCCTGAGAGAGTCCATCGGTACCGTAAAGGACGCAGCCGACACCCTCAGCACCGCTGTTGTGGATGTGGATGAAAAGACCGGCAAGAACGTGGACAGCGTCAGCCAGATCAGCGAAGCAATCGGTGA
>JAFUUM010000325.1 GCA_017477805.1 Lachnospiraceae bacterium | reverse complement strand
GGGATATCTCAATGCGTGAGGTTTATGGATTAGATCCTACCGAAGCAGAGTAACTCAGTTATTAAATAAGTGGCTCCCGTCAGTCCGGACAAGTGGCTCTCGCCACACCGGACAGGCGGCTCCGCCGCACGAGAATATTCAGTAGCGAGATAACATAATATTATTATCATAAAATAGTGATTTGACACAAATGAAACATCCCAAAAGAAACCCCTCCAGCTTTGCTTGGCGGATCTGGGATGAAGTGTTCATGATGATGACCTCCTTAGAGTAGCGCGATTCGCGCTACACGATATGTGTACAGTTGGAGAAATCACCTCATTGATATGTTACTATTAACAGGAACTTGTGGTTGAGGATTTACGGTTTTTCGACGAAGGAACTTAGAAGGTTTCCGTAATAAGGTACTGAAAGACGGAGTACGGCACTTTAAGGCAGAAGAGGAGGGCAAGACAATCATGTGTGAGGCTGTTGAAAAATACGCGAAAGAATATGCTCAAGGACAATATGACAAGGGACAGAAAGATTTAGTGGTGAAAATGCTTCTAAACGGTATGAGCGCTGAGGAAATTGCGCAGGTTGCCGAGGTCGATCTGAAACTTGTCAGAAAAATAGAAAAAACAGCATTACAGCATACCTGATTTGAAACGCAAATGAAACGAAAACGGAATCGTTGCATTTGCGTTTTTTTTGATACGATAGTATCATGTAGGTGTCACTGATCATGTGGTATTTCCCGATGCCACGAGGTGATACAGGTATACCATAAGGTGTCCGGACATTCGTCCACCATTTCCATTGAAGAAGAAAACGTTTTTGGATAAAGATTAACTGTTTTATGTTCAGTTTCTTTGATTTCTGATGTGAGCGCGATCTTGTTATTGTGATACATATCTGCAGATCCCACCTTATTTGGATAACTGTACCACCGTGTTCTATGGATAAGGAGGGAAAACTGTGCCAATCGAACAAACTGTAATGAAGGAACCAATCTATTCCAACATCGAATACGATGATGCGTTCCGGACCATGGAGGGGAAATGTGATGATGTGCTGCTTCCGTTTGTGAACTACTTCTTCGGGGAGAATTACGATCACACTGCGGTGATCACACGTATGCGTAATGAGCATATCATTGAACATGAAGATCATTCCAAGGACAAGAGGATTTCGGATTCCCATTTTGCGATCACGCAGAATGATATCTGCAAGAAGTATCATTTGGAATGCGAAAGCAAACCGTATGACGGATCACTTCTTGTCAGGCTTTTTGAGTATGGGACGCAGGTCGCAATCGAGGATGCGGAATTCACAGAGGATGTGTTGCACATTCGGATGCCGCATACAGGGCTATTGCTGCTGCGGGCTTCAAAAAAGGCGCCGAGGAAAGCAAAAATACTCATAGAAACGCCTGAAGGGAGTGCTTCCTACAGCATTCCGATCATTAAGGAAGCAGACTTCACTATTGACCTGATCTTTGAAAAGAAGTTGTATTTGCTGATACCGTTTTATATTTTCAATTTTGAAAAGGATCTCGACCACATTAACCGAGATGAGAGCAGAATTGAAAGGATGTTGGAGCTGTATAAGAGTATCAATGACAGGCTTCAAAAGGAGTTGGCCGATGGAAATTTGTCCTCAAGATCGTATAGTGTTATCATAGGGGTGACGACACATGGTGTATTCAGCAAACTGACCGCTAATTATTCTGACCTGAATGCGAAAGTGGGTGATTACATGGGTGGAAAAGTATTAGATTTACCGGAGACCATATTCTTTAATCGGGGAGTGGAACAGGGAACCGCCCGGATTGTGGAAAACATGCTTAAGCTGGGTAAGAGCTGTTCCGATATTATGGAGTCCACCGGATGCTCTGAAGAGATGATCCGTCAGATCGAAGAGCAAATGAAAACCAAAACAGTGTGATATAATTAACCCATGAGTAAATTACTCATGGGTTAATTTGTTATGAGGATGATCGGTAAGCCCCCATTCATGAGTACCGGACATCTAAAAACCCCGCATTCCTGCGGGGAAGTGGATGTGATCACCGTGTCCGGGCAGGAGGATATGAAAAATCCGCTGGTGGGCGGAAGGAATATCCGGTTGGATATCTTCGCGAAAGATGCAAAAGGCAGGTTCTTTGACTGTGAGGTGCAGCGGGATCAAAGAAAAGCTCAACCCAGACGAGCCAGATTTCATTCCGCGATGTTGGATTCGAGGATGTTGAAGTCGGCTGAGGAGTTTACTGAGATAAAGGATTCTTACGTGATCTTTATTACGGAGGCGGATTATTTCAAGGAAGGAAAACCACTTTATTTCATTGAACGGAAGCGAGAGAACGGAAAACCGTTTGAAGATGGAAACTTTATCATCTACGTTAATGGAACATATGCCAAAGATGATGATATGGGGCATCTGATGGAGGATTTTCGGCGAAGAGATTTGGAAGGCTTCCATAATAAGGTATTGGAAGACGGAGTACGGCACTTTAAGGCAGAAGAGGAGGGCAAGGCGATCATGTGTGAAGCGGTTGAAAAATATGCGAAAGAATACGCGAAAGAATATGCACAGGGGCAGTACGATAAGGGCCAGAAGGATTTGGTATTGATAATGCTTCGAAATGGCATGACCGCTGAGGCAATAACTCATGGGTTAATTTATTGTCGGAAGAGGAAAAGAAAAATGGGAGATTGTGTAAGATTTGGTATCATTGGCACCGGTCGTATTGCCGGGCGTTTTATGGACGAGATTGGGGCAGTGGAAGGTTGCAGCGTGTTTTAAGATATTTTACGATTTTATGTCATTTTCACCTTTGAAATGTTACGATTTTATACAATTTCTTCTTGCTTGACCTTACGATTTTATGCAATCGCGTTGACGATAGGGAGAAAAACGAAGTATTATAAGGGCATAAGATGATAGAGGTATCTGATTATGCTAAAAAGAAAAGCTTATACAGAATTATTAGAGTGGAAGAAACAGCGTCATACGGAACAAATTAAAAAGTGTTTATTAGTTAAGGGAGCCAGACAAGTTGGGAAATCCTTCATCGTGAAGGAGTTCGGGGAAAATGAGTATGCCTCCTTTATTAGTATGGATTTTTACAGACAGAAGCAGTTAAAACAAATATTTGAAGGCGAATTATCCGCGGAGGAGATATATAAGAGGATTACTGCGAACATACCAGACGCGCACCTTATTCCGGGAAATACGTTGATCTTTTTAGATGAGATTCAGTGTTGCGGAAATGCCCGCACTGCTTTGAAGTTTTTAGCTGAAGATATGCGATTTGATGTAATAGCTTCAGGTTCACTTTTGGGGCTGTCTTACGGGCAGGACGATGACGAAGAGGTGGAAGAACCTTCTTCGCTACCGGTTGGATATGAAACTCAGATCACCATGTATTCCCTTGACTTTGAGGAATTCCTATGGGCGTATGGGTATTCTCCGGAAACCATTAACAGTTTAAAAGAATATCTGGGGACTGATGATCAGATTCCGGTCAGTATTCATGAGAAATTTGAGGAGTTATTTCGGGAATACATGGTAGTGGGGGGCATGCCCGAAGTCGTGATGGATTTCGCACAGAACAAGGACTTCAATCGCGTAATGAGGATCCAACAGGATATCATTGGCCAGTATCAGGATGACATTTCGAAACATGCAAAAGGCCGTGAAAAACAACTTGTTCGAATGTGCTATGACGCAGTTCCGCGCCAGCTTGCAAAGGAAATAAAGAAATTCCAGTATTCGACTGTGGAAAAAGGTCAGACAAGCCGAAAGTATGCCGGAAGTGTGCAATGGCTGAAAGATTCAAATCTCGTAAATCCCTGTTACAACATTTCGGAACCGTATATTCCGTTGATGGCAAATGAAAAGACGGAGCAGTTTAAGCTATATATCAATGATACCGGGTTGCTTACATGTATGTATGGGTTTGAAACAAAGCGGACCATTCTGAATGATGAGATCCGTGGAAACGCCAGAGGGGGTATTTATGAAAATGTGATCGCGGAGTGTCTTGTAAAAAGAGGGTATACTCTTCACTATTATAAGCCTGATGATAATCATGAGTTGGAGTTTTTGATCGAGAAAAACGGAACGGTGGTTCCGATTGAAGTGAAAGCCGGAAATACCGCATCAGCATCATTGAATCATTTCATTGAAGATTTCACACCTGATATTGCATATAAGTTGATCGCAAATCGTAATGGTAGAGCCGGTGTTAAGGAAACACTGCCACATTATATGGTGATGTTTTTGTAGAGGAGACCAAGCATTGAACTACGCTATCTTACTTTCCGGGGGGACCGGAACAAGGATCGGGACGCAGGTACCGAAGCAGTATCTGCGGGTCGGAGATAAAGATCGGATGATGGTGACCTACGCCATGGAGACGCTTCTTGGATCCATGTGGGTGGATGAGGTTGTGATCGTGGCGGATCCCTCCTGGCAGGAGGAGATCCTTAAGGAAGCGAAATCTGCCGGACTGTCCCTAGAGAAGTTCCGCGGTTTTGCCCTTCCCGGCAGGAACCGTCAGGAGTCTGTTTTTCATGGGATGGAGAAGATCCTGGAATTGCAGGCGGACGGAAAAACAGACGGTGATGCCGGTACGGAGAAGGCGGTTGCAGATACGGTTCTTGTCCATGATGCCGCAAGGCCCTGCCTTTCGGATAAGTTGTTAACGGCAATTTACGAAGCACTCCCCGGGCATGAGGGGGTTATGCCTGCGCTTCCTATGAAGGATACGGTGTACTTAAGTGCGGACGGCAAGCGGATCTCGGAGCTTATCGATCGGAGCTGCGTATACGCCGGCCAGGCACCGGAACTCTTTTTGTTAAAGCCTTATTTCCAGGCTAACAGAGCACTTCTTCCGGAGGATAAGATCATGCGCATCAACGGGGCGTCGGAGCCTGCAGTGATGGCGGGAATGGATATCGCCTTGATTCCCGGAGATGAAAAGAATTTTAAGGTGACTACCAAGGCGGACTTGGAGCGTCTGCAGCAAATACTGGAGGAACGAAAGTGAAAGCCTGGGTATTGAATAAGATCGATGAGATCAAATATGAGGATGTAACGCGGCCCGTTCCGGCAGAGGGCGAAGTGTTGCTGCGTGTACGGGCAGCAGGGATCTGCGGATCCGATGTTCCGAGAGTGTATCAAACGGGAGCCCATAAGATGCCCCTGATCCCCGGACATGAATTCTCCGGTGTGGTCGAAGACGTGGGACCGGGTGTGGATGAAAGATGGCTGAATAAGCCGGTTGGTGTTTTCCCTTTGATCCCCTGCAGGAAATGTGAACCCTGCCGGCATGGGCATTTTGAGCTTTGCCGTTCTTATGATTACGTGGGATCCAGGCGTGACGGTGCCTTCGGGGAGTTTGTTACCGTCCCTGCGGCAAACCTGATGGAACTGCCGGAGGGGGTATCCTTTGAAGAAGCGGCCATGTTGGAACCCATGGCGGTGGCAGTCCATGCCATGAGAAAGGGGATCATGACCGGGGAAGGCGAGAACGCCGTGAAGCTTCCGTTGGATGCGAAAGTTGCGGTTTGCGGACTTGGAACCATCGGATTGTTGTTGGTGATGTTCCTTTTGGAAGAGGGGTACCGGAACCTCTATGTTATCGGAAACAAGGCGTTCCAGAAGGAGAAGGCAGCGAAACTCGGGATCACGCCGGATCGTTTTTGTGACAGCAAGTCGGAGAATGTTTCGGATTGGTTTCGGGAGAAGGCTTCCGGGCTGGATCTGTATTTTGAATGCGTTGGCAGAAATGAGAGTATAAACTACGGGCTGGATGCCGCTGCACCGGAAGGGCGTATCGTACTGGTTGGAAATCCGGCAGGGGATATGGAATTTGGCAGGGATATGTATTGGAAAATCCTGCGTAATCAGCTGACACTGCGGGGGACGTGGAATTCTTCCTGCGGAGCTATGGATCCCGATCTTGTTCCTTTTGATGATTGGGGATATGTTATCGGGAAACTGCGGGAGCAACGCATCAGTCCCCGGGACATCATATCTCATACCTTTCCGTTGGAAGGGCTGGAACAGGGGATTTTGCTCATGCGGGATAAGAAAGAAGATTACGGGAAGGTTATGATCCTCCCGTAAAAGTTGTGGAAGATTGTGATAGAAATGCATGCAAGTGAAAAGAGGTACGGATATGGATCAGAATGTTGAGAAAGATAAACTGGACATTTATTTTGAAGAACATGCGGATTGGCAGGAGAGCCTTAAGAGCGTCCAGAAACCCCGTTTCTGGGGTCATCGCGGATGTTGTATGAAATACCCGGAGAACACCATCCCCGCATTTCAGGCAGCAGCAGAAATCCCGAACCTGGTGGGCATCGAGCTGGATGTGCAGCTGACTAAGGACGGGGAGATCGTGGTGATCCATGATGAGACCCTGGAGCGTACCACGGACGGGCACGGCAACGTGCGGGATTATACCCTTGCGGAACTGAAAACACTTCACATCACCGGCAGCAGGTGCACGGAGCCTGTGGAGCCTCATCTGACGATCCCGACGCTGCGGGAGGTGTTTGAGTCCATCCTGCCTGCACTTCGGAAAGGATTTCTGATCAATATTGAGATGAAAAACAGTGTGATCCGTTATGAGGGCATGGAAGAAAAGGTCATGGCTCTTGTGAAAGAGTATGACCTCCATGACAATATCATCAATTCATCCTTCCTGCCGGAGTCCATGGGATATCTGAAAAAGCTGGATCCTACGGTGCAGACCGGTATCCTCGGAGAAGAGATCCACTGGTGCATCGCCCGCGCCATCGAGCAGGGGGCTGATGCTGTCCATCCCAGCGTTCGCGGATTGGATCCCAATGTGGATGCTCTTACCGATCTTCCGGAAGGCATGCCTGTCCGCTGCTGGAACAGTGAGGAACCCTTCTACGGCGATGGCCGTGTCCTCCGAGAATTCCACATGGAGAAGTACGCACTCCTCGGCGCCACGGATCTTATTGTCAATGATCCGGGGATGTATGTTTAGTAACTGTAATATGTCACCACACTTTGCACGGGCTGTCCCTCTGTCAGGGGACAGCTCTTTTTGTAGTATTCCAGGGAGCCGGCGGTTTTGCCACAGATCAGTTCCTGAGTTCGCCAACTGATGGTTCGGGATCCGGCACTCTGGGAGCCGTGTCCTCGTTCAACGTGATAAGTGTCGGCGTTGCAGTATTTGCATTGGACCCACCCGCCGGAGCTCCAGTCGCCTACTTCGTTTCCGTTTTCGTCCACATCGGAGGCAAAACCATCCCATTCAAAGACACCTTCGTGGTAGGCAGTGTGGTAGCAGTCGTTAGTGTGAACGTGATAAACGGGAGTCATAAAGCAACCGCTGTTCACGGAGGATCTGTAGGTGTCCAAGTACTCGCCCGGGGTACCGTCTGTGCTGTCGGCATCTCCACAGACACCAAGGGTGTGATGGTGGTAGGTGATCACAACGTCCCCGGTAAGGCTCCCCGCCTGAACGGTCTGAGGAATATCGAGGATCGCGTCGTAGATCTCCCGGAAGGTAGCGTCATCGGCCACGGTCTTGTTTTTTGTCGCTAACGCTGACGCTACCAGTTGTTTTCCGTCAGCGACAGAGGTAAAAGACCGGTCGATATAATCGTAAACGGACTGGATCTCTGCACGGAGTTCATCGTT
>JAFUUM010000324.1 GCA_017477805.1 Lachnospiraceae bacterium | reverse complement strand
TCATAATCCCCTTCCTCCTTTACGAAAACAGCGGAGCAACGCTCCCAAACAGATCCTGATGCTCTTTCAGTTTTTCTTCATTACCAAAAGCACAGATGGAATCCGCTTCCACCATAGCACGTACGTAGTCGGCACATTTTCTCACCGCTGCAGGGGTGGCTCCGAGAAGTTCGTCCCTCTCCTGCTGGATCAGTTCGTCTGTCATGCCAAACATGTAGCAGCTATAGGAATAATCGGCTTTTAACCGGGGAGTCTTGGGCGTATCAAGATCTCCGATGGCGCTGATGATGTACTGTGTCAGCTTTTCTTCATTCTCCGGTGAGTCTTCAAAACTCTCGATGTACTCTGCGATGGCCTTATAAATATCCAGTGTTCGCTTTACATGAGGGTCTCTATAGGATACCACAAAACAGGTACCCAATCTTCCGAAATCCCCAAAGCAGCCGTAGGCACCGCCAAGGACTCTTACCTGATTCCAAAGATAATCGTAACTCATCAGGACCTTTACAGCCTTCAGGACTCCGGTATAGACAAGTCCCTTCTTTCGGAAATCTCCCGCCATGGCAACATAGTTTACCTGAGATGCGGAGGTAAATGCCTCATTTGCCTTCACGGGAACCGCAAAAGCTCTCTTCTCCAGTTTTGTAACGGGTACCGTAAAGAGTTTCTTCATAAAGAGATACGCTACAGATCTTATGACTTCATAGCCCTTTTCTTCGGAAGCATAATCGATCATCAGGTTTTCGGGTCTGAAGATCAACCTGCAAAGCCCCTCCATTTTTTCGGAGATCAGCTCTTTTTTCTCCTCAAAGTGCTTATGAAGATCCTCGACCAGCCGGAACTGCTCCAAACCTCCGATAAGCTCGCCCGCCGCAGATGTGGGGAGCAGATAAGAGCCTGCTCTTCTTGCCGCTGCGGAATGTCCGGCAGCAAGAAAGTCAGATTGAAGTCCAGAGTAATTCTCCGCAAGGATCTCTTCGATCCTCTTGTACTGTCTGAAATCGGTGTGCATGATCATGTTTTCAAGCAGTTCAGCAGCCTTTTGCATCTGGTTATACAAAGCTTTGATACGCACGGAAACAAACACATCATATTCGCCGGGCACATTCTTTAATCCTTCCATAACACCGGCGTTCACGGACATGCCGCCGGAATGGAGATGGATCTCATTAAAGAGTTCACCATAAGTATAACGATCGGTATTTAAGAGTCCCATCAAGCTCTTTAACAGACCAAGGTAGGGCAGGTCTTCCACGGCCACGTCATTTGCATTAAACTGCAGCCGGAGATAACCGATACCGTTGGTGGGCAGTTCATGGTAAAGAACCTTTAAGCCGCTTTCCTCCCGAAGCTCGTTTACGGGAAGTTCCGCATTCTTCTTTAGATCTTCTCTTTTTAAATGAGGGATGCAGGCAAGGGCTTCCGGCGTATCTTCCGTTTCCTGATAAGCCTTCAGTTCAGCAGTCTTTCTTACCAGTTCATCGATCTCTTCTTTGGAAAGACTCTCTTTATAACGTCTGCACTTATCGGCCAGTTCTTTCTCCCGCTGCTCCTGCAGACCCTTTTTGGGAACCAGCATCACGAAGCTGGCAAAGGTATTGTTCAAAAGGTAGGTGGTGATCAGGTTCTCAAAATACCTCTCGTCGATCTTTTTTCTCAGGCTATCGAAGGTGCCGAAGGTCTCCAGATGAAGGAAGGGCTTTGTTTCATCAAAGATCCAGGTATCCAGCAGGTCAAGGCCAAGATAAAGACCCTTAGGGCTTCCGCCGAAATCCGCTTCCCGAAACCGGAATTCATAGTAATTCAGAGCTGCCAGCAGCGACTTTTTCTCCAGGCCGTTTTTCACCAATCCCTGCAGGACATCATGATAGATCTTTAAGAATTCTTCCTTCTGCTCGGG
>JAFUUM010000323.1 GCA_017477805.1 Lachnospiraceae bacterium | reverse complement strand
GTTCATAGACCATCTCATCCCCCTCTCTGGCCTGTATGCTCACATTTGTCTTGATCTTGGATTTACCGAGGAACAGATATCTTCTCTCTTCCTCTTTGGTGTACTGCTTCTGATAAGCGGTAAAGGCAGCACCCTTACTGTAAAGGTTATTGCCCTGGAACACTCTCCAGCCCCCCTGGCACATGGCCCGCAGGGAATTTTGCATCCACCCCCCGGAGAACCCGTCGCCGATGCAGTAACAGCTGCTGATCCTGAGGCCGTTGCCTTCTCTGTCGGCAACCTTCACAAGGGCATTGTCCAGTTCCCGGTCATTGGCGATCTTGCCGTCATCCGTCTGTTCCCGGATGGGGAAGCCCTCAATGACTTCCGTCTCGATGGTGCCCACCACCGGTTTTGTCTGCCGGTTGAATTCCAGGTTCATGACCTTGAAGCCGCTGCCCCTGTAATCAAAGAGCACCGTTCTTGCCAGCCACAGTTCTGAGGGCTGATGGATCATGAATTCGTAAAAACTCTCTTCGTAGTTCTGGAAGAAGATCTTTCCTTCCGGAAGATCCAGGCCTTCCACCACCCGCTCCAGAACCTCCACCATATGGGAATTTAAGCTTTCCGTTGTCAGCACAAGAGTGTCGATGGTGGTCTGGGGTGCGATGGAGAAGAGCAGTCCGAAACTGCGCTTTACAAAGATGGTCAGGAGGGCGCCCACGTCGTAAACACGGCCCTCGATCTCCGCCTGGTCGCCGCTGCAGGCTCTGCTCACCAGATGATCGATGAGCTCGCCCTCTCCGGCTTTTGCCTTTCGGACGGCTTCCTTGCCGTAAAACCACTGGTTCGCACCATGTCGTTTGCAGACAACGGTAGGAATATTATATTGCTCCGTTCCCGTGACCACCGGAAGGGTTTCGGGATTCGGATTTTCGCCGGTGCAATAACTGATCTGGGAATATTCTTCCCCGAGATCATATCCCACCACATAATGTTTGTGTACCATGGGTCTTTTGCGAACTCCAATCGTAGTTTAGTAAGCTGCTTACAGAGTAAATAAGTTTTCCTGCAGATAATCCGTGCGGATGTACTCGTCCATCATATCGTTCATGGTGTCGTAATCCTGCAGGGTCTCCGAGATCATAATGTCGTTCAAGAGACCGAAACGGCTGTTCTCGGATTTGCTGTGCATCTCGCTGTGGCTGATGGTACCGCTCTCCGTCAGTTCCTGCACATTGTCTTTTTCTTCGGTGATGTAATACATGAGTTTTTCTCCGAAGAAGAGAACAAACTCTGCGGTACAGACACCGCCGTAGATATTCTTCATGTTCCGTACATGATAATCCTCACCGTTGTCGGTGCCGTGACCGATGACGTAACGGATCTGCACGGCGGAGGAAGGATGAGCCTTGTACTCGATCACGGTCTTGTCCCTGTATTCCTCCAGGAAATCAAAGAGTTCCAGGAAGGCCGCGAAGCAGGGGAGATAGATCTCCTGCAGGATCAGATCCCGCATCACCGTCTCGAGAACCGTCGTATCTTTTTTCTTTAAGGCTGCCGGATGCTCGCCGTAGTACTTTGCATAGGCCAGCTTACAGATCAGGTCTGTCTCCGTGCCGTCTTCCATCTCGTGCTCAAAGTAGCGCATGAGCTCTTCTTCCGTGAGTTTTTCTTTCACGAAATAATCATAAGCACACTGGTCCAGGAAGGCTTTCTTCACATCCGGATCCGGCTTTTCGTTCATGTAAGAGGCGAAGATGGCCATCTTCTCTCCCACGAAAAATCCGGTATAGAGCATCTGGATGATCAGCTTTTCGCTGATCTGCGCCACAGAGGGCAGCTCTCCCAGAGCCTCCTTCCAGATATCCCGCAATTCTCTCGTAGGACCGTCAAAGTGGTCCAGCAGGTACTGCAGGGTCTCATGGTCGAACTGGCCCTTCATAAAGGCCTCATGACAAAGGTACAAGAGCAGAGGCTCTTTCGGTGTCTTGGACCGGAGCGCCCGCTCAAGATCAGGCAGGGGCTGGGTCTTATCGGGATCCTCCTCCGGCTCTTCCGGTGTCAGGAAGGTCTGCTCAAACAGACCGGGCATCATGGGATCCCTTGCAAGGGTCTCAACCGTACTTAAAGGCTGGGTATCTCCGATGCCGCCGCCAACGATCTCGATGGTCTTCTGCTTATTTTTCGGTGCCGTAAAGGGTTCCGGCATCTTATTGTTCTCGATCCATTTTGCCGCGATCTTGTAGATGGTGGCGGGATCGATCTTCTGATAGCCGTATTTCCGGATCATGTCCACGGCTTCCCGCAGTCTGCCACGGGATGCATACAGGGACAACAGCGTCTTTCTGCCGTCCGCATCCTCCAGTTCGGGATTACAGGAATTTAAGATCTCTTCCGAAGAATCGGTCCATCCGTTCTTTTCATCCCATTGCAGGAGGCGGAGTTTTACCTGCTCCCGCATCTTTGTTTCCACGTTGTCGCTTGTGGCGATGACACGGTAGCGCTCTGCGTTGTCGGAACGGATCACCACTTCTTCCTGTCTGGGATTGCACTGATGGAGCTGCAGGCCGAGACTGGTAAAGTCGGTCTGTGCCAGTTCCCGCTCCAGGGAACTCTTTTTGAAGAAATCCGTTACGGTGATCTCATCCCCTTCGGGGACAAATCGTCTGCCTCTCTCATCCTCCAGAAGGATGGTGACGTTTTCTTCAAAGCAGATGATGACGGTTTCCTTATCCACGATGGGATAGATCTTTTCCTTCTCCATCCAGGGCTGGCAGACAACTGCCGACACAACATTTTCTTTGGTGGTCTGCAGCTTCTTTGCAAAGATCAGATGTGCCAGTTTGCTGCGAAGTTCCTCATCCAGATTGGAAACGGTCAGGAATTCCTGATAAAGATATGCCAGGTTCTCATCGATCCGGCCCTTTCGGAGCTGGTCGAGGACGAACTTGCTGATGCTGTCCTTATGATCCGCGTAGATCTGGGCCAGTTCATTCCGCCTCTTAAAGAGGTTGGCATACATATAGGCCGTATGCCGGGCATCCAGCATGTTATCGTAGCCAAAATACATGAACAGCACCTGGGGAAGATCTCTCTCTTCCCGGATGTCCAGGGCATACATGTAATATTCATACAACTTGTTGATACGCAGATTTCTCTCTACGCCGCGCTCATACCAGAAGAAGCTTTCCTCGTCCTTTCTGTCTTCGCTGATGAGGAGCGAACAGATATCCGTCAACGTGGTATCATCCCCGGAGGTGTCAAAAGCGGCATAGAGGATGTCCAGTTTCCGCGATACGGAAATGGGGGATCTGGGCAGCAGGTAATGGAGCTGCTCGATGACCTCCCGGGTCATGAGTTCATATCTTGCCGCAAACAACAGGACTCTCGCCTCGCATTCGCTGACTTCCATCAGGAGAGAGGGCTCGCTCTGGAGCATCAGCCAGCACTCCACATAGATCAGCGGAGAGGTACAGCCCTGCTCCAAAAGTCTTCGCAGGAACATCCATCTCTTGGACATGGAGGTGTTGAGTTCTCCGGATAAGAACAGGAGGAACCAGCCAAGTCTCCAGTTCTCGGGATCTTTCTGGTAATAGCTTTCCACTTCCGCAGCCACCTGCTCCACGTAATCGGGTTCGCCCCGAAGGAGGGTGGTGAGGTACAGGTAATAACACCAGAGGGACGGATCGCGGTCATCACTCTGGAGGATATTGATCCTCGCCTGGTCAAGGAGCCAGCCGGCTTCGTTTGCTTTGTTTTCGGTGATGCGCAGCTGTACCGTATAAAGTTTCGGCAACGGATCCTGCTCATCTTCTTTGGTCATGGCACTCAAAATGCCGGCAGATGCGGTCCTCCAGGTTGCACGATCCATCTGTCTTGTACGGTATGCCAGGAAATGCCGGAGAAGGTCTGCGATATTGCGCTTTCTGTTTCTGCGCTGTTCGGGCATGGGGCGGTTTTCCACCTGCATTCCCACAACCACGGGAAGTTCGATGACCTGGTCTCCTTCCCGGAACCGGAGCTTACCGATGTTGCGCCCGGTGTGCAGTCTCTTGGTAATGATCTGGAAGATCACCTCGCCGCGGTTTCCGGCAAAATCTTCTTCCTGTAACAGGGTCTTCTCGACCCATAAAAAGTCTCCTTCGGTCTCGATCTCCAGATGGGTATAGCCCCAGCCGTTCTTAGTGATGATCAGACGGTACTGGGCATCCGTCATGGGTTCAGAAATCTGGATCCTGTCTTCGTCAATGATGTAGGTGGCTTTCTGTTTTTTGTGGACGCCCACCAAAAACTCTTCCACACTCTCCTCATCCCCATAGCGGGTGGAGAGGCCTTTATATAATTCCAGATACCGGGCATCCACGCCTGTCAGGATCCGGGGAAATGCCGGATCGTAAAAGACGCTTGCCGCCTCATGGAAATCACTCTTTGCAAGATTTGTGAAATGGAACAGATTGCGGATGTGACCGATGCTGCTGTTGATGGTGGTGTAGGCCACCATAACGGAGAAGGGAAGTTTGCACTCGCCCTGATTGCTGACGATGGTGATGACGCCGCTTTCCACGTCGCCCTCATCCATGCCTTCCGCGGAGAAAGAATATCCGATGGACTCTCCCACTCCCGTAAACTTCTCCTGGGAAAGGGTCATCCGATAGTCCGAAGAATAAAGACAGCCCTCGGTATACCGTCCGGGATCTCCTTGAATCACAAAAGATCCCTCGGCAATGTCTCCGGGATGAACGGTGAGTTCGATCCTGGATTCCGAAAGGCTGATGGAACCGTTATCATATTCAAATTTTCCAGCAAGAATGCTGTCTACGACCTTTCTCACGATGATCCCCCGGCCGCTTTTTTACCCGCCAAAAGGGCAGGCAACCGCCAAATTAAAGTGTACCATAAAACGGCGGTTAATAAAAGAGCGCCCGGTGGTCCGGACGCTCTTTTGGTAAACGAATTTTTACTTTGTCAGCTGCATCATGATCTCGTTGCTTCTGGCGATAAATCTTGTCATATCTTCTGCTTCCAGAGGTGCGTTCTGGATCTTTGCCAGATCGTAGAGCTGTTCGCAGATCAGCTTGGAAGTGTCATCTTCCTGATGCTCTTCCACGTACTGTACAAGAGGATGGTTGGCGTTCAGGATCAGGGTCTCGCCTGCCATGCCAAAGCCGCCCATTCCCATGCCGCCGTACATCTTCATCATATCCTGCATTCTGCGGCTTTCTTCGCTGACAGTCAGGATGGAGGAGATCTTCTTGTTCTTCAGTTTCTGGACCTTTACTTCCAGCTGGTCCTTTTTCAGAGCCTTCTTGATGAGTTCGGACAGCTTCTTTGCGATCTCTTCCAGCTCTTTTTCCGCTTTCTGGGAGGTCTTGTTCTTTAAAGCATCCTCGATGTCGGCATCAATGCGCTTGAAGTGCACGCCTTCGTTCTGCATCTCCAGTCTCTGGATGAAGGGCTGGTCGATGCTGTGAGGCAGGATCACCGCATCCATCTTGGCATTGCGGAACATGTTGATGTACTGGCTCTGCTGCTGTTCATCGGTGACGTAGAAGATGGTCTTGTCCTTCTTCTCTTCCTCTTTCTTTTCTTCGGAAGGCTCCTCCTTCTTGTCGGGAGCGATCTCCTCAGCTTCTACGGACTTGCCGTTTTCATCTACGGCTGCGTCCTTCTTCTCCTCGCCCTCGGTCTCGTCCTCATCTTCCACATTGAGTTCCAGGCACTCGGGCAGGGTCAGGTACTTGCCGTCCAGGTTCTTGAAGAGGATGTAGTTGTTCATCTTCTCTGCGAACTTCTCGTCCTTCAGGCAGCCGAACTTGATAAAGGGAGAGATGTCATCCCAGTACTTGTCGTAGTTTTCCTTGTCGGTCTTGCACATGCCGGAAAGCTTGTCTGCC
>JAFUUM010000322.1 GCA_017477805.1 Lachnospiraceae bacterium | reverse complement strand
GCGCTCTCATCCTGGGGGATGGGTGTGATCTCGCCCTTTTCGATCATGGGGATGGTCTCCACAAGGAGTCTTGCTCCCGCCACACAAAGTTTATCAAACAGGGAGTCTCCCGTTTCCTTGGGAGCGATGGGTACGGTGGTCTGGGTCAGGATGGCACCGGAATCAAGTCCCAGTTCCATCTGCATGATGGTCACACCCGTCACAGGGTCTCCGTTTAAGATGGACCACTGGATGGGTGCGGCACCGCGGTATTTCGGCAAGAGGGATGCATGGACGTTGATGCAGCCGTATTTGGGAATGTCCAGGATCTCCTGGGACAGGATCTGTCCGAAGGCTGCCACAACATAAAGATCTGCTTCCCACTTCTTTAACTCTTCCACTGCTTCCGGCCGCTTGATCTTCTCGGGCTGGAATACGGGGATATTCTTCTCTACCGCATAGGCTTTCACAGGGCTCATGACCACTTCCCGGCCTCTGCCCTTTTCCCTGTCGGGCTGGGTAACGACTCCCGTTACCTCAAATCCGCCCTCAACAAGGGCCTGTAAGGAACCTACCGCAAAATCCGGGGTTCCGAAAAACACGATCTTCATTCTTCTTCGCCGTCCTCATCTTCATCATCGGGAGATTCCGTATCGTAGAGTTCTCCTTCGACTTTTTCCACGTACAGATGTCCGTCGAGATGATCGCTTTCATGGCAGATGCATCTTGCAAGGAGGTCCGTGGCTTCCAGCTCAAAGTAGTTCATATCCGCATCGTAGGCGCCCACTTTGACATACTGGGGTCTGGTGACGGTACCTGTTTTTCCGGGTACGGACAGACAGCCTTCATAGCCGGTCTGCTCGCCGGAGGACATAAGGATCTCGGGATTTATGAACACCAGCGGATTATCCCCGGTATCATCAGTTACAAAGATCCGCTTTAAGATCCCCACCTGAGGTGCGGCAAGGCCGACGCCGTTTGACTCATATAAAGTATCAAACATATCCTCGATGAGTTCTTTGGTTCTCGGAGTCATTTCCTTTACGGGCTTACAGATCTTGTTCAGGACCGGATCGCCCATTTCTCTGATATTTCTCAGTGCCATATTTTCTCCTTACTTTGGGCCTTATGCGGCCCCTTCAACATGTATCTTATAACCCCTTTTTTCAACGCAAGGGGCAAAAGGCTCGGTGCACATTCTAACATAACGTGCCCCCGTGGTCAAAAAATGCGGGGCGTTCCTTAAAATCCGTACATGGGATCCAGGTCAAATGCGGCCGTCACAGGGATCCTGTCCCCTGCAAAAGCAGGGCTCTCCAGTTCCGCTTCCAGCACTTCCCGGACATTTAAGATCTCCTGAAGATCCGATCCTTTGATATAAAACACTCTGCGGTACACATCATTGATCTTTGCGATGGTGGCTTCCGCGGGTCCGATGACAAAGAGCCGTCCCCGGCCTTCCTGCAGGTTCCTCTCAGCCCGTTTTCTTGTTAAATCCGCCAGGGTTTTTGCCGCTTCCTCCGCCCGGTCTTCATTGGGCGCCGTAACAAGGACCGCCATAAGATGGGCCGCGGGAGGATACCCTCCAAGATCCCGGTATTCCATCTCTTCTTCGTAAAAGGCTTCATAGTCCTGGGCCGCCGCGGTAACAATGCCGTAGTGCTCCGGCTGATAAGTCTGGATCACTACTTCACCCTTCTTTTCTCCACGGCCTGCTCTTCCGGCGGCCTGGGTCAGAAGTTCAAAGGTACGCTCCGCTGACCGGAAATCCGATGCAAAAAGGGACATGTCCGCAGCCAAAGCACCCACCAGGGTTACATTGGGGAAATCGTGACCTTTGACGATCATCTGGGTACCCACCAGGATATCCGCTTCTCCGGAAGAAAAGGCTTCCAGGATGGTCTCGTAACTGTCCTTTGTTTTCGTGGTATCCGCATCCATCCGAAGGACTCTCGCCTGAGGATACATCTGCCTGAGCTTTTCTTCCACCTGCTGGGTCCCTGCCCGGAAACCGGAGATATATTTGGACCCGCACTTGGGACAGAGTTTCACCGTGGGGGTCTCGTAGCCGCAATAGTGGCAGATCAGCTTTCCGCCCCGATGCTCCGACAGGGAAACATCGCAGTGGGGACATTTTAAGACTTCGCCGCAGCTCCTGCAGGAGATAAAGCCTGCGTATCCTCTGCGGTTTAAGAACAGCATAATCTGCTCTTTTTTCGAAAGCCGCTCTTCCATGAGTTCCTGGAGTTTCCTGCTGAACATAGACTTATTGCCCGCCCGGAGTTCCTCCCGCATATCCGAAATATGGACTTCGGGAAGGGCACCTCCCGTCAGACGCTTTGTCAGGCGGAAATATCCGTACTCTCCGTTTTGCGCCTTGTAATAGGTATCCACAGAGGGGGTTGCGGAGCCAAGTACCACGGATGCACCGTGGAGCCCTGCTAAGTAGATCGCCGTTTCTCTGGCATGGTATCTGGGATTACCTTCGCTCTTATAGGTGGTCTCATGCTCTTCGTCGATGACGATGAGCCCTACTTTAGGAAAGGGCGTAAACAAAGCGGATCTGGGACCGATGATCACATCGATCTCGCCGTTTCGCGCCCGCATACACTGGTCATACTTTTCTCCGGCGGAAAGTGTGGAATTGAGGACCGATACCCGGTCGCCGAAGCGCTTATAAAACCGGAGCAGGGTCTGATAAGTCAATGCGATCTCGGGGATGAGGACAATAGCCTGCCGGCCCCTTTCGATACAGCCCTCGATGAGATCCATATACACTTCCGTCTTTCCCGCACCGGTGATGCCATGGAGCAGGTAAGTCTTTTTTATGCCCGCATCAAAATCCGAAAGGACGCCGTCCACCACCGCCTGCTGTTCTTCGCTTAAGGGATGGCGGACTCCTTTTCCCTCTTTTCCGGAAACGGGATTGCGGTAGTACTCGATCTCCCGGATCTCCACCGCTCCCTGTTTTTCCAAAGAAAGTAAGGTGGGTCTGGAAATATGCAGTTTTCTGATCAGCAGATCCTCCGGAAGAAGCTCCTCCGTTTGCAGTTCCCTCAGTACCCTTGCCTTTGCACTCTGATGCTTTTGCTCACAGGTCTCCGCTGCGTTTTCGCATTCCTCGGCACTCCAAAGCCGGATCACTTCCCGCTTCTTGAGCTTTCCAACCTTTTCCCTTGCGGGGAGCACGGTCTTTAAGGCAGCGATCATGGTGGAGCCGTAACGCCTTCTCATCCAGGCTGCAAGCCGCATCATCAGCTCATCCACGCCCTGATCCTTTTCGGATATGCCGGCGATGCTTTTGATCTTTTCCGGCTCGATCTCCGGCTCTTCTTTGATCTGGACAACATAGGCCTTCCGCAGGGTGTTGCCCCGTCCGAAGGGAACAGTGACGCAGCTTCCCTCTTCCACCCGGTCCGACAATTCGGAAGGGATCCGGTACATAAAGGGTCTGTCTACTTTTTCATGGGAGATATCCACGATCACATTGGCGTATTCGCCACGTATCATTTCCTGTCTTCCTCCAAAATCTCACGGATCAGTACCCGCTCATCCATGGGATACTGTACGCCCTTGATCTCCTGATAATCCTCGTGGCCCTTGCCCGCAAGGACGATGATGTCGCCGGGCTGTCCGTTATGAATAGCGTAAGCGATGGCTTCCTTCCGATCCGGGATCTCGATGTATTTGCCGTCGGTCTTCTGAATACCGGTACGGATGTCCGCGATGATATCCAGAGGTTCCTCAAACCTGGGGTTATCGGAAGTGATGATGGTAAAGTCCGCAAGCTTACCGCTGACTTCACCCATCTCAAACCGACGGAGTTTGGAACGGTTTCCGCCACAGCCAAAGAGGCAGACCAGGCGTCCGGGTTCGTACTCTTTTAAGGTGGTCAGAAGGCTCTCTAATGCCATAGCATTGTGAGCATAGTCGATCATCAACGTAAACTCGTCGGAAACCTTTACCAGTTCGATACGGCCCTTTACATGAGCCTTTAACAGTGCTTCTTTGATATCATCTCCGGAAACACCGAAGTGCTCGCAGATCGCGATAGCCGTCAATGCATTATAGACACTGAATCGGCCGGGGGTAGGGACTTCCACGGTAAGATCCAGCGGGCTCACTTTAAAGGCAACACCCAGTTCGCCGGGCTTTTTCACCAGCTGCAGATCCTCTGCACGAAGATCGGCACCTTCCTTTAAGCCGAAGGTTGTCAGTTCACAGGTATGCCCCTTCAGGACCTGTTCCCAACGCTCGTCATCAAAGTTCACGATGCCTTTTCTGCACTGTTTGAACAAAAGACCT
>JAFUUM010000321.1 GCA_017477805.1 Lachnospiraceae bacterium | reverse complement strand
TGCCCGGTGTAATAAGGCTCCATTCCGGCCTGCTCATAAGGCAGGATGTCCGTAGTCGCCTTCCGGGTGATCGTCCCTTCCAGGCGAATGTCTGCACTTCCCGCCCCCACGCGGATCACATAGGTGCCGCCTTCTTCTTCGAACTTCCCGGTCTTTACGTTATAGTATCGGAAGGTCTTGTCATCAAAGGGGATCTCTACCCGCTTTTCTTCTCCTGCTTTTAACCGGACTTTGGTAAAGCCCTTTAATTCCTTCTCCGGCCGGAAGACCTTTGCATCGGGAAGACTCACATACATCTGAGCGGCCTCTGCGCCGTCACGTTTTCCGGTGTTTTTGATCACAAAACTGATACCGGTATCCGTTACTTGAAGACCCGAGTATTCAAAACTCGTATAGGAAAGGCCAAACCCGAAGGGATAGAGCACGGGGACTTTCGCGGTATCGTAGAAGCGGTAGCCGACGTACAGGCTCTCCCTGTATTCCGAATTTCTCTCCATGCTGGGATAATACCGGTATGCCGGCGTATCTTCATGGCGTCTGGGTATGGTCTCGCTGAGTTTTCCGGAAGGATTTGCCTTACCGGTAAGAAGATCCAGCGCAGCACCGGCGCCTGCCTGACCGTTTAAGTAGCAGTGCAGCAAAGCTTTGAAATAATGATGCCAGGGCATCTCAATGGCGGAGCCTGCGGAGATCACGCCCACAAGGTTGGGATTAGCCTGTCCCAGTTCCTGCAGAAGGTCGATCTGGTTCTGCGGGATCCGCATATGGGTCCTGTCCATACCCTCGGATTCGCTGTCCTCGTTTAATCCAAAGCAGTACAGAACAACATCGGCACGTCCTGCAAGATCCACCGCCTCCTTGATCATGGCGGCATCTTCTTTTCCGTTTCTCTGATAGCCTCTGCAGCTGCCCACAACCTGAAGATCGTAATTTTTTATAAGCTCCGAAACGGTCTCAAGTTTTGTGGGATTAACGAGCGAAGAACCCGCGCCCTGGTATCTGGGCGTAAAGGCAAAATCACCGATCAGCGCCACTTTTGCACCTGCGGATAAAGGCAGGATATTGTTCTCGTTCTTTAACAGGATGGCACTTTCCACGGCTGCCTTTTTGGCAATGGCATGGTGTGCTTCCACATCAAATTTAGTTGCCGCGTCCTTGGCGTTTTCCGTAAGCGTCAGCACGGCATCCAGAAGTTCATCCACTCTCTCATCCACATCCGCCATGGCGATCTTTCCGCTCTCTACGGCGGCGATGAGTTCTCTTGCGGAATCAAGACCGGGATCCGGCATCTCCAAAGTGGAACCTGCTGCCACACCCAGGGCATGATCGTTGGATGCGCCCCAGTCGGTAACAACAAAACCGTCAAAGCCCCACTCGTCCCGAAGGATCTCTTTTAAGAGGTGTTTATTCTCATTGGCATAGGTGCCGTTGACTTCGTTGTAGGCAGACATGATGGTCTTTGCCTTGCCTTCTTTGACGGCGATCTCAAAGCCCGTCAGGTAGATTTCCCGAAGGGTTCTTTCATCTACCACGGAATCCATGGCCATACGGCGAAGTTCCTGGGAATTCACCGCAAAGTGTTTCGGGCAGGCGTAAACGCCCTTACTCTGAATGCCCTTTACATAGGCTGCTGCCATCTTTCCCGCAAGGTAAGGATCCTCGGAAAAATACTCAAAGTTTCTGCCGCACAGGGGGCTTCTCTTGATGTTAAGGCCCGGTCCAAGAAGTACGTTGACTCCCTCTGCCATGGCCTCTTCCCCAAGAGCTTCACCCAGTTCTTCTCCAAGTTTTTCATCCCAGCTTCCCGCAATGGTTGCTGCGGTGGGGAAACAGGTGGCGGGAACGGATTCGTTTAATCCAAGGTGATCGCCGGCACCGGCCTGTTTTCTGACCCCGTGAGGTCCGTCGGAAAGGAAGATGGAAGGGATCCCCAGCCGTTCAAACCCTCTGGTGGTCCACTCACTGTTACCGCTGAGGAACGCAGCCTTTTCTTCCATGGTCATTTTCTTGATGATATCCTGATGTTTCATCTTTATACTCCTCGTCGTTCTCTTTCGGGGTAGTTACTTGTTTTTTCGTAAAACGGGCCCGCGGCCTGCACAGACCGCAGGCCCGAAGTTACTGCGTTAACGTTTCCTTAAGCTTCCGCTTCTTTTTTCCGTTTGCCGTATCTCTTGATATTTCCGATCTCCCAGCATACAAGCAGTGCGCCAAGGATCACATCCGCACCGATCAGCAGTTTTCTCCAGCCTGCCATACCGGGATTTAAGTTGTCATCATAATATGCTCTGCTGTTAGCAACAACGTAGAGGATATTCTTTGCGGAAGTTCTCATAGCCTGCTGTGCACCGTTGGTGTCACGGAAGCTTACGTTGTTGGTCTCGGTAGGATAGTTCACCAGCATGGTGTCCGTACCGTTACGGATCGCCATATCGGAGCTCATGTAACCATATACGCCGAAGTAGTCGGTCTCAACGAAACCGTCGAAGCCCCACTCGCCGCGAAGAACATCGATCAGCAGCTCGGAGCATCCACCTGCCCAACGGTTACCAATGTAGTTAAAGGAACTCATGACTGCCTTACAGTCAGCATCCTTTACGCACTTCTCGAAAGGCTTCAGATATACTTCACGGATCGCCTGCTCGTTGGACCAGGTACAGAGCATACCGCAGCGGTTGCCTTCCTGATCGTTCAGTGCAAAGTGCTTCATGTACGCATATACGCCCTGGGATGCGGCACCCTTTACTGCCTGAGCTGCGATGAGTCCGGAGAGCATACCGTCCTCGGAATAGTACTCGAAGTTACGGCCTGCAAATGCGGTTCTGTGGATGTTCATAGCGGGTGCATACCAGCCGGATACATCCATTTCATCTGCCATCTTACCGATGGACTCGCCGAAGCGATAAGCCAGATCCTTATTAAAGGTTGCGGAGATCACGATACCGATGGGGAAACCGATGGAACCCTTACCGGTGAAGTTGTTGTTGATGGATGCAGGACCGTCACAGTCGTTGGTACGAACCTTTCCGATGGAGTCCACGGAATTGGTCTGGTAACCGGACAGAGAGATCAGTGCATTCATGTCATCCAGAGTCAGCTGATCCATGAAGGTATCCCACTTGGCATCGTTCTTATCAACGCCTCTCATGTCAACCAGCTTCAGTCCGTTTGCGGCGCCGGTGGTGATGGCTGCTGCGCCCTCATCTTCATCCTTTGCGGTTGCTTCCGCATTCAGGTAATTGCTGTTGTTGTAGAAAGAAGCCTTTGCCTCTGCAGAGATCTCATAGCTTGCAGGTGCTGCGGTTGCTTCCGCATAGTTTGCAAAACCGTCTGCTCTGGAAAGATAGGTCAGATCGCCGTTTGCGAAATCAAAGCGGTTCTCGGCCTTGGTCTCATCAGTGTGAGTACCGATCTCGGTGGAAGAGACGGTATAAACTCTCTGATCCAGAACATTGTGAGAGTCGGAGTTAATGGAGATGATGTAATCTCCTGCTTCCAGTACATAGGTACCTGCGGTCTCGTAGTCATAGCTCATGAGATCGTCTTTTTCCACGGTGATGGTCACGGTCTCGGATGCGCCGGGCTGCAGGAGCGCAGTCTTTTCAAACTGAACCAGATTTGCGCTGGCCTTCTCGACAC
This sequence comes from Lachnospiraceae bacterium, assembly GCA_017477805.1. Lineage (GTDB taxonomy): Bacteria > Bacillota > Clostridia > Lachnospirales > Lachnospiraceae > SIG336. Next base: position 62 of record JAFUUM010000321.1, on the reverse strand, counting down.
CGCCGTTCACGTAAGGAGGATTGGAGTAAACCTGAACCACTTCCTTACCTGCTACGCTGCCG
>JAFUUM010000320.1 GCA_017477805.1 Lachnospiraceae bacterium | reverse complement strand
TCGCTCTCATTTATTCCAAAGAGAAGTTTGAAGAGGCACTGAAAAAGGCACAGGAACTTCGAGATCAGGGCGTTAATACGGAACTGATCCCTCTGGATCCGGGGAAGTCTCAGGAAGAATATCTTTCCTTTGCCCGTAATGAAAAGTACAGTCAATGTCTGTTTATATAAGAGGTAGCGTATGAGCGGTAACAACAACGACAGGTACCTGACCTTCGCTCTGGGAAAAGGGCGCCTTGCAAACAAGGCCCTGGAACTGTTTGAGCAGATCGGGATCCCCTGTGAAGAAATGAAAGATAAAGACTCCAGAAAACTGATCTTTGTCAACGAAGAGCAGAAATGCCGGTTCTTTTTAAGCAAAGGACCCGATGTTCCCACCTACGTGGAATATGGTGCTGCCGATATCGGTATCGTTGGAAAAGATACTATTTTGGAAGAAAACAGAAGAGTATTCGAAGTCCTGGATCTTGGCTTCGGAAAATGCCGGATGTGTGTCTGCGGCCCCCTTTCCGCCAAGGAAAAGCTGCAGCATCGGGAGCGGATCCGTGTGGCATCCAAGTATCCCGTCATCGCCAGAGACTATTTCCATAACGTCAAGCATCAGACCGTGGATATCATCAAACTCAACGGTTCCGTGGAACTTGGCCCCATCGTCGGCCTTTCCGATGTCATCGTGGATATCGTGGAAACCGGATCCACCTTAAAGGAAAACGGACTGACAGTCTTAGAGGAGATCTGTCCCCTTTCCGCGCGGATGATCGTCAATCAGGTCAGCATGAAGATGGAATATGAACGGATCAGCAGGATCATGCAGGATCTGAAGAAAGTGCTGGAACAAAACTGATCCTGCATTCTGAGGAATATGAGGAGAATATTATGAGAATCGTAAAATGTACGGATAGTACCATAAAAGAGATCAAAGAAAACATGTTAAAACGTTCCCCTTCCAGTTACGGTGAATACGAAAAGACCGTTGCAGACATTGTGGAGAATGTCCGGACAAAGGGAGATGAGGCGCTTTTTGACTATACGGAACGGTTTGACCACTGTAAAATAGATACGGATAGTATCCTGGTGACCAAAGAAGAAGTGGATGCAGCATTTTCTTCTTTGGATCCGGAACTTGTGGAGACCATGAGACGTTCTGCGGAGAACATCCGGATCTTTCATGAGAAACAGCTCCGTCAGAGCTTCTTTGCAACCAAGGAAGATGGTTCCATCCTGGGTCAGCGGATCCTTCCTTTGGAGAGGGCAGGAGTTTACGTACCCGGCGGTAAGGCAGCTTATCCTTCCAGCGTGCTGATGAACGTCATTCCCGCCAAAGTTGCGGGAGTTTCCGAGATCATCATGTGTACGCCTCCCGGCAAAGACGGAAAAGTTTACGCCGGAACCCTTGCCGCAGCAGCTATCGCAGGGGTTGATAAGATCTACAAAGTAGGTGGAGCCCAGGCCATCGCAGCTATGGCATTCGGTACGGCTTCCATTCCCAAGGTGGATAAGATCACCGGCCCCGGCAACATCTTTGTGGCCCTTGCCAAAAAGGCCGTCTTTGGCTTTGTCAGCATCGATTCCGTGGCAGGTCCCAGTGAGATCCTGGTGCTTACGGATGAGACCGCAAATCCCAGATATGCAGCCGCAGACCTTTTATCCCAGGCTGAGCACGATGAACTGGCAAGTGCGATCCTTGTTACGACTTCCGAAGAAGTTGCAAATGCCGTATCCGCTGAAGTGGACGGTTTCTTAAAGACCTTATCCAGAGCAGAGATCATCCAAAAATCTCTGGATCAATACGGTTATATCCTTGTCACGGAAAATCTGGACCAGGCCTGTGAAGTAGCAAATGCCATTGCTTCCGAGCACTTGGAGATCCTGACGAAGGATCCTTTCTCCACCATGACAAAGATCAAAAATGCAGGTGCCATCTTCCTTGGAGAATATTCTTCCGAACCTCTGGGGGACTATTTTGCAGGCCCCTACCAAATTGAGCCCACCAACGGAACCGCCAGATTTTTCTCGCCCCTTTCCGTGGATGACTTTATCAAAAAGAGCAGCGTGATCTGTTATTCCCAAGCTGCCCTTCGAAGAGATCACATCGACATCGAACGCTTTGCAAAGAGCGAAGGTCTCACCGCACATGCCAATTCCGTGGCAGTCCGGTTTGAAAATGAATAACAAATCAAAAGGACCATTGTAAAAGGAGAAACCATGTCCAGAGAAGCAACGATCCAAAGAAAAACAAAAGAAACGGATATTTCCTGTAAACTCGTCATCGACGGCACAGGCAAAGGTTCCATCGATACCGGCATCGGGTTCTTTGACCACATGCTGGAAGGATTTAGCCGTCACGGGCTTTTTGACCTTGATCTGACCGTAAAAGGCGATCTTAAGGTTGACGGCCATCATACCGTAGAAGATACCGGCATCGTACTTGGCCAGGCCATCGGAGAGGCAGTAGGCGATAAGAAGCAGATGAAGCGCTTCGGATCCTGCATCCTTCCCATGGATGATGCGCTGGTACTATGTTCCATCGACCTTGGGGGCAGACCCTATCTTGGTTTCCAGGCGGAATTTCCCATGGAAAAAGTGGGAGACCTGGATACGGAACTGGTCCGGGAGTTCTTCTATGCCATTTCCTATAAAGCAGGAATGAACATCCACATCAAAGTCATGGACGGCTTTAACACCCACCACATCATCGAAGCCATGTTCAAGGCCTTTGCAAGAGCACTGGATGAAGCAACTTCTGTAGACACCCGCATCCTAGATGTACTCAGTACGAAAGGAACCCTTGTATGAAGCGTTTAATCCCCTGTATTTACCTGTATCAGGAAAAAGCAGTCAAAAGTTTTACGGACAAAACCCCCCTTGCGGAGACTCCCATCGAATTGGCAAAGTCTTTCGTGGATAACGATGCCGATGGGATCATCATCTTCGACATGAGCAACGGGGACGAAGAGCATGAAAAGGCTCTGGATATCATGAAAGCAATCTGCGGTTCCGTCAGCATCCCCGTTATCGGTGCCGGAAACGTAAAACGCCTGGAAGATATCAAAAAGATCCTGTATACAGGCTGTAAGCAGGCTGTCCTGAACTTCGACAAAGAAGAGAATATCGAGATCACCAAAGAGGTGTCCGAACGGTTTGGCAAAGAGAAACTTTGCCTTTCCTTTACAAAGCCCGAAACCTTAACGGCTCACAGACAGTTGATCGACTCCTGCATTTCCCTGACCATCTGGATCGCCAAGGAAACAGAGGATGTCAATCCAGATTACTTAAATGATCCAACCATTGCAGTCTTAAATTCCTGCAATCTGGAAAAACTCCTGGAGCTCTTTAAGAGTCCTGCCATCGACGGCGTCTCCGGCGGTGCCATCAATGACAACGTCCATGAGATCGCCTCTATCAAATCCGTTCTTTCCCAGGACGGCGTGGAAGTCAATAAGGTGGACGCAAAGCTTCAGTGGAGCGATCTGAAACTAAACTCCGACGGCATGGTACCTGTTATCGTACAGGACTACAAATCGGATCAGGTGCTGATGCTGGCATACATGAACGAAGAGGCGTATAATCGAACTATCTCCACAGGTAAAATGACCTACTACAGCAGAAGCCGTTCCGCTCTTTGGGTGAAAGGCGAGACCAGCGGTCATACCCAGTATGTGAAATCCCTGACGGCAGATTGCGATTACGACACCATCCTGGCGAAAGTCAAACAGATCGGTGCAGCATGCCATACCGGATCCAAGAGCTGTTTCTTTAACGGCATCATAGAAAAGAACACTGAAGACGGTGATAAAGAGTACAATCCATTAAGAGTCTTCGAGGATGTTTACGGCGTCATCGAAGACCGGAAGATCCATCCCAAGGAAGGATCCTATACCAATTATCTTTTTGACAAGGGTCTGGATAAGATCCTGAAGAAAGTGGGAGAAGAGGCGACGGAGATCGTCATTGCCGCCAAGAATCCCAATTCCAACGAAGTCAAATATGAGATCGCGGATTTTCTGTATCACATGATGGTGTTAATGGCACAAAAAGGAATTACCTGGGAGGAGATCACTACAGAACTGGCAAACAGATAAGTTTGCAAAAGAAGGAAATCTATTTATATTAGAAAACTTGCGTTATCGGATCGTATTTTAATGCAGGTGGAAAAACCCGCCAGATATATCGGATGCGAGGTCAACAGCGTAGTAAAGGACAAATCGAAAGTGGATATCCGCTTTGCCATGTGCTTTCCGGATGTTTACGAAATCGGCATGAGCCATCTTGGCATCCAGATCCTTTACGATATGTTCAATCGTTATGACGATGTGTGGTGTGAGCGTGTTTATTCCCCCTGGCCGGACTTAGATCGGATCATGCGTCAGGAAAACATCAGGCTCTTTGGCTTAGAAAGCAAAGAGCCTATTTATGATTTTGACTTTTTAGGCAT
>JAFUUM010000319.1 GCA_017477805.1 Lachnospiraceae bacterium | reverse complement strand
GGGCAGCGTCCGTTGCCGAATAGATCCTTAAAAAAGAAAAAGAAGTTGCAAAAAGAAACCGGGGTAAGATCCCCTATACCGCCGTGGATCATGTCTTTGATGACAGAAGCGGCGAAAAACAGATCTCCTGGTGGACAAACGGCTTCTGGGGCGGCATGATGTGGCAGCTCTATCAGGCTTCAAAAGACGAGGTTTTCCGGGACAATGCGGTCTTTACGGAAGAAAAAATGGATGCGGTCTTTCTGGACTATAACGGAATGGATCACGACGCCGGCTTTCGGTGGCTCCCCACTGCCGTTGCCAGATACCGCCTGACCGGGGATGAAACCTCCAAAAACAGGGGGCTTCTCGCCGCCGCAAACCTGGCCGGACGCTTTAACATGAACGGGAATTTTATCAGAGCATGGAATGATTGGGGAGATGAGCGTGACACCACCGGCTGGGCCATCATCGACTGCATGATGAACCTGCCCCTTTTGTATTGGGCATCCGATGTCCTGAAGGATCCCCGTTTTACCCGCATCGCCATGTCCCATGCGGACACGTCAGCGAAGCACTTTATCCGGCAGGACGGCTCCGTTCGCCACATCGTTGGCTTTGATCCCTACACCGGAGAATTCGACAGAGACTACGGCGGTCAGGGAATAGGCGAGGGTTCCTCCTGGACACGAGGCCAGACCTGGGCTTTGTATGGCTTCGGGATGACCTATCTCCACACCGGGGAAGAAAAATATCTGAAGATTGCCCGGAAAGTTGCGGACACCTTTATTGCCAAAATCCCGGAAAACGGACTGATCCCCGTGGACTTTGATCAGCCGGAAGACTGTACCTGGCAGGATTCCACCGCCGGAGCCATTGCTTCCTGCGGCCTGCTGTTGCTTTCTTCTCTGCTTGATGGATCCGTTTCCTGCACCCCCGCATGTGGTTCCCGGTATTACACCGGTCCCCGCAGTCCCAAAACGGAAGAACCCTTCAGTAATACCGCTCCCGCTCCGGTTTCGGATCCCGCAGGCGCCACAAAATATCTGGATGCAGCCCTGAAGATGCTGAAAGCTCTGGACAGAGAGAACTGTGACTACGATCCTTCGCATGATGAACTGGTGGAAAAATGTACTGCAGCCTACCATGATGCGAACCACGAATTCCCCATCCTCTATGGGGATTACTACTTCATCGAAGCCATCTGGAAACTCACCGGAAAGGAACTGTATATCTGGTAAGGCTGATCCGATTTACGCTGGTCAACAAAACCCCGTATTTTCATTCTCGGAAATACGGGGTTCTTTTTGATATCAGTATTTGTTATGTACTTTCTCCGCAAAACACAACACGTCTTTGATGTGGATAGGAGTGCCGTCATCCAAAATGGCGGTTCCGCTCATGCGGCCAAAGACCTGGTGCTGGTCGGAGGCAATGATCTTGAAATCCATGTTGGCGGCTCTGTCCATGATGGGTTCAAAGTCCATCTCGAAACGGCCGTCGGATGAGGTGAACTTCCAGGGCGCCATATAGCCTTCCTCCGGAATATGGAAAGTCACATCCTCCAGTTTATGGACCTTTCCGTCATAAAATAGCACATTTTCCGAAGCCGCTTTCGTATTTCCGAAGCCGTATCCGATGTTCCAGCCAAAATGATGGCCGTCGATATCCGTATTGCCGGAGCCCCAATACCAGGTATTGTCATAGGTCCATACCCCACGGCCCCAGTCCAGGGTCCCAAAATCCGTCTTCGGATCAAAGGTATAGGTGACACCGTCATACTCCATGGTGCCGGAAGCCCTCATGCCGTTGATCTTCTGGTTATAGTAAAAGGCATGCTTCTTATCCCAGGGGGTAGCGATGACCATGGTCTCCATGGGCGGCTGCTCCAATGTGATATCGGCATCAAAAGGCTTGTTGTCATGGAAGTTATCGAAGTGACAGGTAATATGGCGCTTTCCCGGTGTCACCTCATAACACAGTTTCATACGGTGATCTTCGTAGATCACATCCCCGGTACTCGAATCCCAGGGCATGTGCATCTTTCCCATGGGAAATCCATTGATCACTGACTCCGTATCCTGCCAGTTTTTCCCAAAGTTCATCAGGGAAACGGACTGCAGCCCCAGATACCCATTATCGGAAATGGTAAAGGCGGCGCCGAAGTCTTTTCCCAGGACCAGATAATAATCCCATTCTTTGATCCGCCATTTCGGTGCCTTGATGGCATTCCGGTCGTACTGCTGCAGAAGGTGCCTGGACCAGCCCGGCTCCCGCAGTTCTCCCTGCTCATTTAACAGTGGCTGTCTGTTTGTAACCTCGTGATTTTCCCTCATATTCTCTCCCCCCAAGAACCACCTGCTATGGTTAATTTGATTATATTGAGTATAAATAGAACTAGCAACAAAAATAGGCTACAATCCCCTTGCTATTTAGGGGTTCCTGACATACCTTGGTAATATGGGATGTACAGGATCTTGTGGGGGCTTTTCCGAAGCGACCTGTGGAGGAGCCTATGTGACTCTTGGCAGTTCCTAAATAACTCAGGTACGGATCGCCATGGATGGCGAGACGAGTCCGACACCGAGGAACGGATTCCGAGTGTCGGACGGTGCCGGACGGTAATAACGTCTTCCGGAACTGCTTAGAGACACAAGGCGACGTAACTCGGAGCAAGGAAAATGCCCTCACAAGATCTGTAATATATAAATACCCTCAAGGAGACATCATGAAGATCGAAATTTATAACGACTGGGACCACGTTCCCAAGGCGGCAGCAGAAAGTAATGATCAGGCAATCCTGGCCTGGGACGGCGAATACCGAAAGGGCGATGTCATCGAATTCTCGGAGCTGACCCCCGGTAGATTCTACATGGTACAGGTGGATGCCGCCATCGCGGAAGCCCTTGTCCTCATCACGGAAAAATCGGTCCGCTACCCTATCCCTTTCTATGAAAAAAAAGAAAGCCAGAACCCTCTGGCCTTCTTCGGCAACCGTCATTATATTTCCATCCGCTTTGCCCGGGACTATGAGGTATATGCCTACAAAAACCTGGCCCTCAATCCCTTCGACCAGCATGAGTTCTGCGGTGTCTATCCCCATGCTTCCGCCAATGTGGAAACCCGGGGAGAATCCGTATTTGCCGCAAGAAATGCCATCGACGGCATTCTTGCCACCGCTTCCCACGGCGAATGGCCCTATGAATCCTGGGGCATCAACCGCCAGGACGATGCTGCCCTGACCCTGAATTTCGGAAGAAAGGTAGACGTGGATGAGATCAGACTCTATACCCGTGCGGATTTCCCCCACGACAACTGGTGGATCCGTGCCACCCTGTGCTTTTCCGATGGAAGTGAGGAAACCCTGACCATGGAGAAAAAGTGCGGCGAACCCCACATCTTCCCCATCAGGAAAACAGGCATCACTTCCCTGACTTTAAAGGATCTTATCAAAGCAGATGATCCCAGTCCCTTCCCTGCACTGACCCAGATCGAGGTCTATGGCCGGGAAGCACAATAACAATGAACAACAAAGCGGATCCAAATACGGATCCGCTTTTTCGTGCTATTCTTTATCGTCAGTCTTCTCCGGGATAACGAAGCCCCCAGTCCCGGCGAATGCCGTCCATGACTTCCATCATGTAAACGCTCTCATCCAGGGGCATGGAGATGCTTTCCGTCCGCCCTTCTTCAATGCATTTTCTGCATTCTTCGAATTCGTACTCGTAGCCGCTGATCTGTGGCGGTACATCCAGCGATTTCAGCAAATGATCTTCTCCGTCGTAAACCTCGATCCGGCCGGGGTTATTGATGTTTTCCACGATCATATAGCCCTTATCCCCGTAAAAGATACCCTTCCGGTCGGACCGTGTATAGATCCCATGGGTTAACACCGCCATCCTGCCGTCTTTGTAAAACACGGTAATGGATTCCGATCCGTCCACTCCCGTCTCCGTCATCTGCACGGAGGACTCGATCCTCTCGATCTCCTTTCCGAAGTGCATCAGCATGAAGTTGATGCCGTAAACACCCACATCGAGGAGGGCGCCCCCCGCCAGCTTCGGATCCATGATCCGGGCATTCTGACTGATCACGTAGGAAAGATTGGCAGTCATGGTCTGCACTTTCCCGATGATGCCGCTCTCCAGAACCTCATTGATCATGGCTCTCGACGGCATGTACCGGGGCCAGATGGCTTCGGTAACAAAGACCTTTTCCACTCTGGCAAGATTTCTGATCTCTTTGGCCTGAGCCCCATTCATGGTAAAGGCCTTCTCGCAGATCACCGGCTTATGGGCAAGGATACAAAGCTTCATGCAGGCATAATGGTGGGAATGGGGCGTCGCCACATAAACAAGATCCACTTCCGGATCATTTACCAGCTCTTCATAGCCGCCGTATGCCTTTTGGAAGCCATATTCTTCCGCAAAACGCCTGCTCTTTTCAAGGTCCCTTGATGCGATGGCATAGCACTCGGCCGTATCCATCCGCTCAATGGTCCTTGCGATCACCGTTGCGATCCCGCCTGCTCCCAAAATTCCTACTCTCATGGTTTTCCTCCCATTACTTGATCACCAACTTCAGGTTTTTGTCCTTCATCTTCAGGATCGTCAGGTAACAGGAATGCCACCAAGCGATCTGCAGTCTTTCATCGGTGATGGGTACTTCTTCCACATGTACTGAGGCTGCGCCTTCCACAGCGATGGTTCCAAGATCACCAACCCGAATGACAGCGCCTTCAGAAATTTCTCCACTTTGGACCCCGGTTTCGGGATTTTTATCCACATTTCCCGACTCATTTTCCACAACCACCGGTTCATAGGTCATCAGCGAAAGTTCGCAGGTCGGCTCTCCCTCATAAACATCTTCGATCTCGATCCGGTCCTCTTTGATCATCCGCACAGTCCGTTTGTAACTCCGGATCTCCTCCCGTCCGTAGGTGGGTGCGATGTCCATGGTAAGGGTCTGCGCATCTTTCCCAAGTTCGCAGTTCACATCCCTTGCGGCATAGATTTCTCCGTCCCGCTGCACGATCAGTTCTCCATCCACGGTATCACCGATACGGAAATTCGGCAGGTTATGATACCGGGACTGCATGGTCCAGATCTCATAGCGTCTACCCGAAAAAGTCTTGGCGGAATAGGTCTCCACTCCAAGATCGATGAGGAAGGGCTTTCCGTCTTTATACAGGGTGACGGATCCCACATCGTTGTGATTGTGACTGTCTCCGTTGTCCCCGGCCTTAGCCGCCAGCGTAAACCGGGAATCCCGGCAGATCATCATTCCCTGGCTTTTCAGGAAAACATCCTCGGGATCGCCCTGCACTTCAGGCTCCTTCATCATGGCCTCATGGGTAAAGACCTGATTGATCCTGTAATACAGATTGATCTCCGATGCCATGATCTTTTCGGAGACTTTACTCTCCCGATAATCTTTGGCCGCAAAGGAGGCAAATACCGGATCCTTCACTGCCTTGGCAAACAGATAATCCCTGCTGCCACGTCTTCCGGGAAATGGAGAGCAGTCCGCAAAGTTAAAGTAATAGGGACCTCCGACATGCATCTTACAGATGTAATTTGCGATATTGCGGATCTTCGGCGCCAAAAAAGCTTCCTCCATGGACGCAGGCAGGATCCGGTTCATAAGATCCATGCATCCAAAGAGGCAAAGTCCCGCATGACCGTAGTACTGGGCTCCCTCTTCACAGCAGCCGTCCTCTTCATATCCGTCCAGGAAATAGTCCACAGCCCTTGCCGACCGGGTCAGGATCTTACGCAGTTTTTCCTCGGTATCGTAATATCTCTTTCGGTAACCGGAAGCCTCCGCATCAAACTCCATGAGGGGTTCCGGATATCCGGGATGCTTTTCCGGATCAGGTCCAAAACTGCCATGTTCCCGCCTATCCGAAGTCTCACCTGCTGCCATCTCCTCTCTTCCGGAGAAAACAGAAAGCAGCACATACTGGATGATCCAGGGGGTCCAGTTGCACATGTCCTCCCCATCCCGGCCCATCCACCAGAAATGCCAGCTGCAGAAAGGTACGATCACCCGTACTTCAAGAGCATCCTCTACTGCAGTACGGATCGCAGAGGAAACCGGATCCAACACAGGACCAAGGACCGTTACCGCACATTTTAATAACGCTCCCGTCTCTGCCGCAAAGAGATCCAAAACCGGCCTTGTGACATCCGGGATCTCCAACTGGGGCTCATCCCGATAATAAGAATTATGGGGAGGCAGGCACCAGCTGACTTCCTGCAGGATCAGGTAGATCCCGTCAATGATATCATCCAGAAACCGGCCCTTGTTTTCCACACATTCCGCAAGGATCATGCCGTTTAGTTTATAGCGTCTGGCAAAGTACTTGTCCTCGAACTTTTTCCGGTCCCCGCTTTTCTTAAACTCCCGGTAATCAGATAACAAAAACTCCGTCCAGGGTTCTTTTTGACGCTTCTCCCCTTCTTCCACCAAAGCCTTTTTCAGTTCCGGAGAAAGGGACTCCCAGCGTTCTCTGTCCGAAATATCCGGCATGATCAGCCTCTCAAGTGGCGCCTTTGAACTTTCGCATGCACTTTCCAAAAATGTCTGATGTGTTTTCATCGTCATATCCGCTGTTTCCTCACTGCCCCTGTTCTCAGGCATATCGGGGCCATACTGCATCATTCCTCTTCGATTATAGAGAATCCGGAATACGGAAATCAACAAAACCTTCCTCTCACATTCTAAATTTGTCGTCCGCATCATTTAATATTCTGATAATAACACCAGAAATATATTATTGTCTGTTCAATATCCCCATGCTAGAATAGATACACGCCGTCTCAAAATACAGGTGCACACGGCAAATCAACGATCAGGAAGAGGGGAGAATGTACAATGCGTAAGATCAAGAGAAAGATCAGTTTGTTACTTGTTTTGATGCTGTGTTTTACAGCCTTTGTCACCGGATGCGGAAACAGTCCAAAGATCCTGGATCCACCCGATCAGGATCAGGAAGTAACTGACCAGGATCAATCGGGAGATCAAAATAACTCCGGCAGCGAAACCGGTGATTCCGGTAAGACGGACGCAAAGGTCGAAGGCAAAAACAAAATATCCATCTACAAGGTAGGAGACGACAAGCTGGTGTTTATCGTGGAAGGAGATGCCTGTGAAGGCGTTGCTCCCATTGATGAATATACGGACGGAAAAGACAGTTTCTTCTGCTGGCTCGATGCAAACGGGGATTCCTCCCAGGCAAATCTGGGAACCTTCTGGGCAAATGTAGGCCACATGAAGGGGGATGAGTGGGTCAGCTACAGCAATGACTACAACACCGGCATTATTGCTAAGAAGAATGTGTACTATGCCGAGGTCTCCCAGCCGGGACTCTGCAATGAGATTTCTTTCGCAGATACCTATGAGTTCTGGCTTCGGTCTCAAAGCGGCTCCGAAGACAAACTGATCGGAGAAGGAAAGACTTCCGATCTTGTGAAATCTATCTCCGAAGAAGAATTAACCGAGATCCGCAATAACCTGTATGAGATCGTTGAACCCTCCAAGGCCGCAGAAGCGGACTGGGCCGGAATCTACATGACCGACAGCTGGAGCGATGTGCAGGGTATGGTGGAAGTATCCGTCACGGAGAAAGGACTTCTGCACTTCCACACCACCTTTGGAGATACGGAAGAAGACTATTTCCTTGAGGAATTCATGTATGACAAGGCTTCTTACGATTACGGTGATTACATCGAAGCCCAGTGTCAGTCCCAGAATCCTTATCTCAGCTTCCATTATTCCCAGTCAGAGGGTCAAAGCCCGTATCTTTCTTTCCATCGGGACGATCCCTATCTGGATGTTTCCATGGAGAAGTTTGCACTCTGGCACGAAGCTCCCGCCGACTATGACGATTCCGACCGGTTTGGCCTGATCTCTCAAAAAGATCCGGAAGACGGAACGTACTTTAAGCCCGCAACGGATGATTACATCCTGCGTTACCAGAATCCCTACGGATGCTGGGACGGATCGGATACCAGACCTGCTGTCTGCATCAATCTCTACTCCTTTGATGTGAACGGAATGCAGTGCGACGTAAAGTACAAATATATCTTCGAGAACGAGACAGATGCTAAAGCCTGCTATGACTATGTCACGAAGAATAATTCCTATTCCTGTAACCTTGCCGGGAATGTCATGTATGCGTCCTATGATGACAACTGGTTCGAAGAAAAAATGCGACTTTTGCCGTATGACTGGTATATCGATTGTCATTACATTTACAACTACATCAGCGACGAAAGCAAGGACTACTATTACGTCAGCAAACCCATTTCAAAGCAGGAATATTCCGTCAGCTTAGAGGATGTCCTGTTCTGGAGAAATGTTCCGGAAGGAAATCATTACAGCTTTGAAAGCAAAGATGTGACCATGTCCATGAATGTGGATAAAGACTCCGTCGATTTGTATGTTTACGATTACAGGGATTATGACAACGCCATGAATTCGGATACCGGTTACATCCGCTTCCACGGAAGAAGTGCGGAATCCATCACCTATCGGGAATCCTATGACAATGCAACCGGCGGTTACCGGTACTTTACGTACGTTAAAGAGTTTACGTTCGATGAGTCCGTATGTACCGTGAATGAATTCCGATATCCTCTGGACGATCCCAAGGATCCCAAGGTGACGCTGGATAATTACAAGACGCAAACTCCTTCAAGGGAGATGACCTATACGTTTGACATGACAAGGGTCACCCAATAAATTTTCAGAATTTTTTGAAACATGTGTTGACATGTTAAATACATTCGTTGATAATAGCCGTATCGGCTTTGCTCGAGCCGGTAAAATTTTAGGGAAAGAGAGGTAAGCACTAATGAGCAACGTTAGATATTTTGATTTTATTGCGGTCGCGTCCGCGCTTCATACAGCATCAGTGCATTTACCTCGGGAAACTGTATTCATCAGCTGAAGTCCACGGGCTTCTTTTGGATAGCAGTTTTATAAGTTCGTATCTTACCCCGGGTAAATGAAACCATTTACCCGGGATTTTTTGTGCAATGGGATCTCGAAACCCTTCACAAATGAAGATCGAACCGTATTTCCCGGGGAGAGGGAGGAAAAAGTTTTGAACACATTACAAAGTTACGTTAAAAAACATGCCCTGTCGTATACCATGGCCACAGTTTTTATGCTGATCGCCATTGCGCTGGACATGATGTTTCCGAAGGTATCCGGAAAGATCGTGAATGAAGTTCTCATCGGGCGGGATTTCAAGATCTTCCCTTACCTGCTGGCAGCCATCGTGCTGATCGGCGTTGGAAGGAGTGTCTTCGGTTACTTTAAGGAATTCACATTCGACAAAAACTGCATTACCATCGGCACGGAAATGAGAAAGGATCTCTTCGATCATATTCAGAGCCTGTCTCTGGACTACTTCGATGATGCCAACACCGGCGAACTCATGGCGAGAGTAAAAGATGACATCGACCGGATCTACCAGCTGGTGGGCATGGTGGCCATGCGGGGAATGGAAGTTACGCTGAATGCTGTACTGATCCTGTTCTTCATGTTCCGCATCAACGTATGGCTTACGTTCCTGCCCATGCTGTTCATGGTGATCTGCGGTGCCACCGCCATCATCATGGAGAAGAAGCTGGATCAGGTCTACGAGGACATCAGCGAAGAGAATGCAGCCATGACGGTAGTTGCGGAAGAAAACCTGGCAGGCGTCCGCACGGTAAAAGCCTTCGCAAGAGAAGATTACGAGATCGAAAAGTTTCGGAAGCACAACCAGAGATACCACGACCTCAACATGAAAGAAGCCATGGCTCTGATCCACTTTTATCCCGTATTCCAGCTGGCCGGTACGCTTTTGCCCGTTGCCTGCGCAGTACTTGGCGGTATTGCCGTGATCAATGGTCATATGGATCTTGGTGACCTGACGGCCTACATCATCTACAGCAGAAACTGCACCTGGCCCATGGAGGAACTTGGCTGGATCACCAACGAGTTTTCCAGCGCCATTGCATCCTTAAAGAAGATCAAGAAGATCTACAATGTACACTCCACACTGGTCCTGGATCCGGAACCTGAAAAACTCCCGGATGTTCAGGGTGACGTGGAATTTGAACATGTATCTTTATCCTTTGGCAAAAAGGAGGTTTTGTCGGATATCAGCTTCCATCTGCGCCCGGGCAAGACCCTGGGGATCATGGGACAGACTGGTTCCGGCAAATCCACCATCGTCAACCTGCTGCAGCGCTTCTATGATCCCACAAACGGTGAGATCCTGCTGGATGGCCACAAGATTACCAAGCTTGACTTAAACCAGGTTCGGGAAGCTACCGCGGTTGTTATGCAGGATGTCTTCCTGTTCTCCGACACCATTGAAGAAAACATCCGCATGGGCCGACGGGACGAACTGACGGAAGAGGATATCAAAAAGGCCGCAGATATGGCACAGGCCAGCGAATTCATCGAAAAGCTGGATGAAAAATACGAGACGGTCATCGGTGAGAGAGGCGTTGGTTTATCCGGCGGACAAAAGCAGCGGATCAGTATCGCAAGAGCCGTATCCAAACATGCTCCCATCCTGGTACTGGATGACTCTACTTCCGCTCTGGATATGGAAACGGAGTCCGAGATCCAGAAAACTCTGGACGGTATCACCGGCGTCAGCCGCATCATCGTTGCCCACAGGATCTCTGCCGTAAGAAATGCAGACGAGATCCTTTATCTGCAGAACGGCCGGGTAGCCGAACGTGGTACCCACGAAGAATTATTACGGAAAAAGGGACTCTACTATGCAACATACATCGCCCAGTACGGAGCCCCCGATGAAACTGAATTGGAAATGGAGGTGAGCGCCTAATGGCGACAAATTCCTTTCGAGAAGATGAAACCTTGCAATATACGGATAAGAAAAAGATCTTTCTCCGTATCATACGTTACCTGCGGCCCCACATCCGGGAGATCATCCCGGTGCTGATCTCACTGGCCATCACCGTGGGCGTCAGCCTGGTGAGCCCGCTGCTCATCGAATACGCCATCGATGTTCACGTGGCAAACCGGAATGTATCCGGGCTTTTGAAGGTCGCAGCCGCCATCGTTGTTCTCGGTCTTGTGTACATCTCTTTTGTTAAGCTTCGGATGTACATGATGAACAAGGTGGCTAACAAGATCCTGTTGGACATCCGCCAGGAGCTCTATGAGCATATCCAGACCCTGTCCTTCACCTTTTTTGACAGCAGACCCACCGGTAAGATCCTGGCAAGGATCATCGGAGATGTAAACTCCTTAAAGGAGGTGATGGCCAACACCATCACCAACCTGATCCCCAATATGGTGACAGTTGTTGGCGTTATGGCTATCATGCTGATCAAGGACTGGAAGCTGGCTCTTGCCACTTTCTGCTCCCTGCCGCTGATGATCGTCAGCGTATTCTGGGTGCGTTCCATGACCCACAGCCGCTGGCAGCTGACCCGGAAGAAATCCTCCAACATGAACGCTTATGTTCATGAGGATATCGCCGGTATCAGCGTCGTTCAGAGTTTCCATGCGGAGGACGAGACCAAGTCCACTTTCCGGACCCTTGCCAACGAGCACCGGGATGCCTATATCTCTGCCTGCCGGGCCGCCGACCTTTTCGGCCCCACCGTAGATATGAGCTGGTCCCTTTCCAGCATGATCCTGTACATGGCCGCGATCCAGTTTTTTGGATACACCGAGGCTTCTCTCGGTCTCATCGCAGCCTTCGCCAGCTACACCACCATGTTCTGGAGTCCCATCATGGGTCTTTCCAATTATTACAACCAGCTGGTGACCAACCTGACTGCTGCGGAACGTGTCTTTGACATCATGGATACCGAGGCCGAGATCACGGACAAGCCGGATGCGGAAGAACTTCCGGATCTGGAGGGCAGGGTTTCCTTTGAAAACGTAGGCTTTACCTACGATGAAGGTACGGAAGCCCAGACCAAGGTATTGGAAAACGTGAACTTCACCGTAGAACCCGGCGAGACCATCGCTCTGGTGGGACCCACCGGTGCCGGCAAGACAACCATCGTGAACCTGATCAGCCGTTTCTATGACATCCAGAAAGGAAAGATCTTCCTGGACGGTCATGATCTGACGGATGTAAAGATCCACAGCCTGCGGAAGCAGATGGGCGTCATGACCCAGGACAACTTTATCTTCCACGGCACTGTAAGAGAAAACATCCTCTACGGAAGAGCGGATGCTACGGAAGAAGAGATGATTGCAGCCGCAAAAGCCGTCAATGCCCACGAGTTCATCATGAACATGGAAAAAGGCTATGATACGGAATTAAAGGAGCGAGGTGCCGGCTTATCCATCGGCCAGAGACAGTTGATCGCCTTTGCCCGTACCATGATCTCCATGCCCAAGATCCTGATCCTGGACGAAGCCACCAGCAGCATCGATACCCATACGGAAATGCTGGTACAAAAGGGCATCCAGGCACTGCTTGCCGGCAGGACCAGTTTTGTCATCGCTCACCGTCTCTCCACCATCAAGAACGCCGACCGGATCTTTGTGATCAATCACGGCGGCATTGAGGAAAGCGGTAACCACGAACAGCTCATGGCAAAAGGCGGTGCATATCACGACCTCTACATGGCACAGTTTGCCTAAAGTTTCGAAATACCATATCAGATAAGACAGAAAAATCCCCGGATCTTCACTTTACCGTGATGTCCGGGGATTTTTGATGCTTTATTCTGTTACTGTTTATTTGTCGTTCCGATAGTGCTGCCGTTTCCCGTGTTTCCGGTACTTTCCGTTTTGGATGTGCTGCCGGTTCCGGTCGCTTCATCCTTGGGTCTTACCGTATAGGTGGTTTCCTGCTTCACGATGGTAAATTCATTCTTGTTCAGCTTCTTTGCAGTAAAGGTGCCCTTCTTCTCATCGATGATGATGTGGTAGATGGTACACTGTTCAAAGATCTCCGCTTTGATGTTGAACTCAGGCAGGTCCTTGGAAGAGGACGTACTGCTTGTACCGCTTGTGCCGGTTGAACTTGTACTGTCGGTCTTGGAAGAACTGCTTGTGGTACTTCCGGTACTTGAAGTGCTTGAAGAAGTACTTCCCGTGGAACTCGTACTCTCTGTTTTAGAAGAGGTGGTTCCGGTTGTACCCGTGCTGTCCGTCTTAGAAGAAGTGCTTCCTGTAGTACTTGTACTATCCGTCTTAGAGGATGTACTTCCTGTGGAACTTGTACTCTCTGTTTTGGAAGAGGTTGTTCCTGTAGTACTTGTACTGTCTGTCTTAGAAGAAGTGCTGCTACTGCTTGACGTACTGCTGCCGGAAGTCGTTGTCTTCTTTTCCTGATTTACGAGGATCAGATAGATCTCGCCGTCATCCGTTACCTGGAAGTAAGGAAGTTCTCCACCCTCCAGCATGTAAACCCAGTCAAAGTACTGGTAGATCTTATCTTTCTTTAAGATAACGCCCTTATAACCGCCGTCGCCATGATAACCGTACAGGGAGATGCCCTCATCCTCTTCCTTTGCAAGAATGACTGTCTTCTGAACATCGTTCAGTTCCTCGGTCTCCTCGGTTTCTTCCGTCTCCTCCGTTTCTTCGGTCTCGCTTACGGTTTCGGATTCCTTGGAAGTCTCACTTTCTTTGGCAGACTCACTTTCCTTGGAGGATTCGCTTTCCTTACTGCTCCCGCTTTCTTTTGCGGTCTCACTTTCCTTAGAGGTTTCACTCTCTTTGGAAACCGTGCTTTCCTTACTGTCTTCGCTTTCTTTGGAGGCTGTGCTTTCCTTACTGCTCTCGCTCTCCTTGGAAGTTTCGCTTTCCTTTACAGCCTCACTCTCTTTAGTATCACTGCTCTCTTTAGAGACTTCACTTTCTTTGGAAGCTTCGCTTTCCTTCGCGGTCTCGCTTTTTTTGGATACTTCGCTTTCCTTGGTCTCCTCGGTTGTTTCTTTCGTGATCGCATCCCTGGAGGGATCAAACATCTCGGTGATCTGGTCAAGCTGACCTTCCTGGGTCATATTAATGGCCCAGTTAGAGCGGTCTTCCACATATACGGGGTTTTCTTCTCTTTCTTCCCCAGCTCCCGCAGTCCGGATATCTTCATCATCACCGCCTGCTGCTACCTCGGGATCTCCTCCGGATACATCGGCCATAAATCCCTCCATACCGGGAAGGCTCAGCTCCCCGATGGCCTCTTCATTTGCAACATCAACAGCGGGGATCTGATCAGTGCCGTTTTCCTTTGCGGCTTTGGCTGCTGCCTTGGCTTCCTGTCTGGCTGCCTTTTCTTCAGCTTCCTTGATGAGCTCCTCCTGGAACTCAGGGTCTGCCGCGATCTCATAACTGTAGTCTCTTACGGTCATGACCTGCGCTACCTGTTTCACCCCGGGGATCTTGTGGATGGAACGCATAAAGGCATAACTGCTGTTGACGCCTACGGCCGTGGATAACAAAAGCACCGCTGCTACGCTGCCAAACGCTTTCAGGCCGCGGAGGATGGTCTTCTTACGACGCCTCTTTTTGTCGGAGGCAATGGCCTGATGCACGACAAAGTGCAGTTCTTGAGGGATCTCGGCCTCAAAATATTCATTTCTCTCTTTTTCAAACGGATCTTGGAAACTCATGGATGGTTGTTCTTTCTTCCTCTTCGGTGGTTAAAGGGGTTACTGCTGCTTTCTTGTGTTTCTTATCTTTATCCCTGGTGTATCTGGTGGAGATGGTCTCATCCTCCTCTTCCAGTTCTTTTCCAAGGCGCCGGCAGGCGGCGTAAAGTCTCGATTTCACGGTATTTAAGTTAGTATCCGTGATCTCTGCGATCTCTTTTAAGGTCTTTTCCTCAAAGAAATGTAACTGGATGATGACCTGCATCTGGGTGGGCAGTTCTTCGATCCGGCTCCGGATCTCCAGCCCCGGTTCAAATGCGGGTTCGTCGTATCTTCCCTCTAAAAGGTCACTTTCCGTATCATCCCAGGCGATGTACTTTTTCTCTTTACGCAGGTACATCAGGGCTTCATTGATCAGGATCCTGTAAAACCATGTGGGTAATGCTTCTTCGGATTGTAATTTGTCTACGTTTTCCAGTCCTTTGACGATGGCGTTCTGCACCACATCCAGCGCTGCTTCCCGGTTTTTAACGTAATAATACGCTGCCCGGTAGAACTGGCTTTGGTGGGTCGTCACATGACTGACCAAACGGTCATATAATCTGCTCATATTCCGTCTTTCTTATACTTGCGGCTTTCTTTTCTTTATGATAGATGTAATTATATATCTTTTGGTTTACACTCATTTGTAATTTTTTTCTCAAAAGGAGAGAAACGTGGAAGCAAAGATCAAAGAGATCGAAGATATGTCCTTAAATGCCTGGCCTTCCCATCAGATGGAACTCTACGACGGCTGGATCATCCGGTTTTCCTATTTTTATACCCACCGTACCAATTCCGTAGAGCAGTTCGGAACATCCACCCTGCCCTGGAGCACCAAGATCCCTTACTGCGAGAGCCGTTACGAGAGATGGAAAACACCTACCATCTTCAAGATCAGTCCCCTTGTTTCCCAGGATTTTGATTTCATGCTGGAAAATCGCGGGTATGAGATCCAGCATGCTACGGATGTTTGTTTCTTAGAACTGGATCGGGCAGACCTTCGGACAGATCACTCCGATGTGGAATTCCTTGAGGGGATCCCTTCCGAATGGATCTCTTCTTTATTCCGGCTTAAAAATACCACAGATCCCATGCATTTGAAAGTTGTCCCCGGCATGTACGCGGCTATCCCCAAGGATACGATATGTGCCTGCATTCGGGAAAACGGGCAGATCATCGCCACCGGACTTGGAGTCCTGGATCGGGATTATGTGGGACTCTATGCCATCCACGTACAGCCCGATCATCGTAAAAAAGGCTATGCCCGCCAGATCTGTACCGCTATCTTATCGGAAGCTTCAAGATGCGGTGCCAAGTATTCTTATCTTCAGGTGGTGGACGGGAATGAAGCCGCTCTGAATCTTTACTATTCTTTGGGTTATACCTATTTATATAAATACTGGTTCCGTGTAAAACCCTGACGGGTCCAGGCATAAATAAAGCTCCGGCAACGCCGGAGCTTTATAAATATCCATTATTTTCCTTCTTTTAATCTCTTTGCATTGGTCTCAACCACTTCATCCGTCAGGATGTATCTCTTCTTAAACCAGAACAGTGCAAAGATCAGACCCAGTATCGGGAGTACGGACATAAAGAGACGCAGTCCCATTTTGGATGCCTGAGGTACGCCCAGAGACAGATCCAGTGCTTTTTCCGCTTCCGTTGTATCGCCGCCCTTTAAGTTGAAGATCTGCAGAGCGATGGAGGCAAGTAAGATCGCCAGTCCGGAAGCCAGCTTTACAACGAAAGTCTGCATGGAGAAGATCACGGACTCATCTCTGCGGTTGTTCTTCATCTCACCGTAATCTACGGTGTTTGCAAGGAAGATGGTAACGATAACGTTGTTGATACCGGTGGATGCCATGATGAGCACAGCCGGGATCAGCAGAGGTTCGATGGTCTTTACATTGGCGGTTGCCATCACAAGGAGCACGATGTAGCCCAGGATGGACATTCCGATACTGATGTAGAAGATCCTGAAGTTCGTAAAGAACTTTCTGAGGATGGGATAGAGCAGCATCATGGCCAGGATCTGGACACCGCCGCCTACCATATTGAACAGGGTGTAGTTGTCATACCACTTCACACCACCGATGTCGTACTTAAAGAAGTAGATCACCAGATTGGATGTGATATACAGTGCACGGTTGACCATGACCAGAGTAACCACCACTGCCATGGCCTGATCGTTCTGGACCAGTGCCTTGAACATCTGACCGATGGATACGGTATCCATATCCACGGAGGATTTTTCCTTGATGCTGATGCAGCAAAGTACTTCAAATACGATGAATACAACTGCTACGATCAGAGCAAACCACTGAAAACCGGTACGTTCCAGCTCATAAAGGGCCTGCTTTGTGATCTCCGCAGAGTCAGCATCGATGCCCATAATGGAAGAACCGATGCTGTGTACGATCTTTACAGTAAAGATACTGACAATGGCGGATCCGACTCCTGCACAGGAGCGGGCCAGAGTAGTAAGGCCTTCGCGTTCCTTACCGCCTTCGGTAAATGCGGGGATCATGGACCAGAACGGGATGTCCATCATGGTGTAGGTCACACCCCACATGATGTAGGTCACTGCCGCATAAGCGATAAGACCTTTTCCGTCCAGGGCGATGGGCGCCGCAAACATAAGATATAAAAATACTGCATTGGTGAGGGTACCGATCAGCAGCCAGGGTCTGAACTTACCCCATTTTGTCTTGGTCTTTGCCACAACAACGCCCATGATGGGATCGTTGAAGGCATCAAAGATCCTTGCTGCCATTAAGATCACACCCATGGCTACGGCGCTCACCCCCAGGATATCCTGGAAATAGTACAGTACGTAGGAGGCCGACAGCATGTAGACCATGTCTTTTCCTACGGCACCGATACCAAACGCCGCTTTTTCTTTTAAACCTAACTTCATTTTCCTATAATTCCCTTCTCTGTTACTTCCTCTCCCTTATTAGATCGATAACCCTCTATGCTTTGTACTTTCTGGTTCCAAAGAAATTCTCGATGTTGACCAGCATTTCTTCTTTGGTGGTGGTCTTTAAAAGATATCCATCGGGCTTTAAGTACATGACACTCATGATGCTTTCCCTGTCGCTCTTTCCCGTCAAGAAGATCACGGGAATGGAACTGGTCAGCGTTTCGCTCCGCATCATTTTTAAGACCTGCGGACCGCTGGTGACAGGCATCATGTAGTCCAGAAGAACCAGATCCGGCTGGCTCTTTGCCATGTACGTAATGGCCTGCATCCCGGAGTTTACGATGGATACCCGGTATTTATCATCCAGCCAGCTTTTCACCGTTTTCAGATACGTGATGTCATCATCCACGATGAGAATGTTCTTTTTCCTGGCATTGCTTTCACTCTGTTCCCAGATACCGTCCAGCACCTCGATGAGTTTCTTGATATCCAGGGGACGTTCCATTTTGGCTTCGATCAGCTCGCTGGGCATGGCATTCTCGATCACGGAGATCTCCGTTTTATTGCCGATGAGCAGAAGGATCTTATCCTTTTCCGTACATAGATCCTTCAGATATACCAAAAATTCCGGTATTTCATCCACAATGTTTTCCAGGTAAAAGATAACTACATCACTTCTGTCTTTTACCTCGTCCAGAAAGCGGATTTCCGGCTTTACATGGCAAACCCCATAATCATTCTTTTCCAGATTCATGATCATGGCATTTACCATGAAAGTGATGTCGTTACTGATGAGGATCACTTCTTTATCCATAAGAACACCCCTCTTGAGGACCTTAGTCCTCGTCTTCCTCTTCCTTCGGTAACGTTACTTCTTTGTCGTCATCGTCGAAGGCCTGTGCTTCCAGTTCTTCCATATCGGAAAACTCTGCAGCCGCCTCGTCTACGTCGTCAAATTCCGTTTCTCCGTCAGAAACCTTTTCCCTAACTTTGGCTATCTTCGCTACTTTTACTTCCTTTTCTTCATTGTCCAGGCGGATCATCTTCACACCGGAAGTGATACGTCCGAGTTTGGAGATCTCTTCCATGCGAAGCTGTATGATCACGCCCTCATTGGTGATCATCATGATCTCGTGGCTGTCGTTAACTGCCTTTACGCCTACCACGTTACCTGTCTTCTCTGTTATTTTATAACATTTTACACCTTTTCCGCCACGGTGTTGCAGATTAAATTCTTCCAGATAGGTTCTCTTGCCCATTCCGTTCTCGGAAACAATGAGCAGAGAGTCACCCTGTGTCTGCAATTGCATGCCCACGATCTCATCCCGATCCGTGAGATTCATACCGATAACACCCATGGAATTTCTGCCGGTACGACGCACATCCGTTTCTTTGAAGCGGATGCACATACCGTACTTGGTCACAAGGAAGATCTCGGTGTCGCTGGTGGTGGTCTTTACTTCGATGAGCTCGTCATCGTCTCTTAAGTTGATGGCGATGAGGCCGTTCTTACGTACATTGGAGTACTCCAGGATGGAAGTCTTCTTTACGATACCCTTCTTGGTAACCATAAAGAGGTTCTTACCCTCTTCGTAGCCGCGAATGGGGATCATGGCGGAGATCTTCTCATCCGGCGCAAGCTGCAGGAGGTTTACGATAGCCAGTCCTCTTGCGGTTCGGCTTGCCTCCGGGATCTCGTAGGTCTTCAGTCTGTAGACCCGTCCCTTGTTGGTAAAGAACATGAGATAGTGGTGGGTTGTGGTCATGAGCAGATCTTCGATGTAATCATCTTCGATGGTGGTCATGCCCTTGATGCCCTTGCCGCCTCTGTTCTGAGCCTTGAAGTTATCCACGGTCATACGTTTGATGTAGCCCACGTTGGTCATGGCAATGACGGTGTTTTCCAGAGGGATCAGATCCTCGGAGCTTAAGTCATAGACATCAAAGCCGATCTTACTCTTTCTGTCGTCGCCGTATTTATCGGCGATCTCCTGGATCTCTGTCTTGATGACCCCAAGAAGGAGCTTCTCGTCGCCGAGGATTGCCTTCCATTCTGCGATCTTCTTTAAGAGTTCCTGATGCTCGTTCTCCAGTTTCTCTCTTTCCAAACCGGTGAGAGCACGGAGACGCATATCCACGATAGCCTGAGCCTGAGCATCCGTTAATTCAAAACGGGCGATCAGGGATTCTTTGGCTTCCTGGGTATTGGCACTGGCGCGGATGATCTTGATCACTTCATCGATGTGATCAAGAGCGATGAGCAGACCCTGCAGGATATGGTCTCTCTCTTCCGCTTTCTTCAGGTCGTATTTGGTCCTTCTTGTTACAACGTCTTCCTGATGCTTTAAGTAGTAGTTCAGCATCTCCAGAAGGGTCATGATCTTGGGCTCGTTATTCACAAGAGCCAGCATGATCACACCGAAGGAATCCTGCAGCTGGGTGTGTTTATAAAGCTGGTTCAAAAGCACGTTTGCGTTTACGTCTTTTCGAAGCTCGATGACGATACGCATACCTTCACGGTTGGATTCATCACGAAGATCGGTGATACCGTCGATCTTCTTATTCTTTACCAGGTCCGCTATCTTTAATACCAGATTTGCCTTATTAACCATGTAAGGCAGTTCGGTCACGATGATCCTGCTCTTACCGTTGGCCATGGTCTCGATATCCGTTACCGCACGGATCCGGACTTTTCCTCTGCCGGTACGGTATGCCTCTTCCGCACCCTTGGTGCCAAGGATGATACCGCCTGTGGGGAAATCGGGAGCCTTAACAAGTTCTAACAGTTCATCTATATCCGTCTCTCTGTCTTCTTCGATCTTGTTGTCAATGATACGGACAACAGCCGCCACCACTTCCCTGAGGTTGTGGGGCGGGATGTTGGTTGCCATACCGACGGCGATACCGGAGGTACCGTTCACCAGGAGGTTTGGATATCTGCTGGGCAGTACCACGGGTTCCTTTTCGGTGCTGTCGAAGTTGGGTACAAAGTCAACGGTATCTTTATTGATGTCAGCCAGCAGCTCCATGGAAATCTTGGAAAGTCTGGCCTCTGTATATCTCATTGCTGCGGCGCCGTCACCGTCCATGGATCCGAAGTTTCCGTGTCCGTCCACCAGAGGATAATGGGTATTCCAGTCCTGGGCCATGTTGACCAAAGCACCGTAGATGGAGGAGTCACCGTGAGGGTGATATTTACCCATGGTATCACCGACGATACGGGCGCTCTTACGGTGGGGTTTATCCGGGCCGTTGTTGAGCTCGATCATGGAGAATAAAACTCTTCTCTGTACGGGCTTCAATCCGTCCCTGACATCGGGCAATGCTCTTGCAGCGATAACGCTCATGGCATAATCGATGTAGGAATCTTCCATTTTCCGTTTCAGGTCGACTTCTTCTATCTTATCAAAGATCTGATCGTCCATTTTTCTTCCTTCGCTTTAAGTATTTTAGGTGATATCCAGGTTCTTAACGAACTTGGCGTTTTCTTCGATGAACATTCTTCTGGGTTCGACCTTATCACCCATGAGGGTATTAAATGTCAGGTCGATCTCGGATTCGTTATCCTGATCCATGTTCACACGAAGCAGGATCCTGCGTTCCGGATCCATGGTGGTTTCCCAAAGCTGGGAAGCATCCATTTCACCCAAACCTTTGTATCGCTGGATCTTGTTGTTCTGATCTCTTCCCACTTCCTCGAGGATGCTGTTGAGCTCCTCATCGCTGTAGGCATACCAGACTTTCTGGTTCTTCTCCAGCTTATACAGAGGGGGCTTTGCCAGATAAACATGTCCCTGTTTGATCAGCTCCGGCATGAACCGGTAGATGAAGGTCAGCATCAGTGTTGCAATGTGGGCACCGTCCACATCGGCATCGGTCATGATGATGATCTTGTCGTAACGGAGCTTTGAAATATCGAAATCATCGTGGATACCTGTACCGAAGGCCGTGATCATGGCCTTGATCTCCGCGTTGGCATAGATCTTATCAAGACGGGCTTTTTCCACGTTCAGGATCTTACCGCGAAGAGGAAGGATAGCCTGGGTTGCCCTGCTTCTTGCCGTCTTTGCGGAGCCGCCTGCGGAATCTCCCTCTACGATGTAGATCTCGCAGTTTTTGGGATCCTTATCGGAACAATCCGCCAGCTTACCGGGAAGGGAAGATCCTTCCAGTGCGGTCTTTCTGCGGGTCAAATCTCTTGCTTTTCTTGCTGCCTCTCTTGCTCTTGCGGCAAGGATGGACTTTTCACAGATCAGTTTTGCAACCGTAGGGTTCTGCTCCAGGAAGTAAGTCAGCTGCTCGCTGACGATATTTTCCACGGCGCCTCTTGCTTCGGAATTACCAAGCTTCTGCTTGGTCTGGCCTTCGAACTGAGGATCTTCGATCTTGATGCTGACAATACCCGTCAGACCTTCTCTGATGTCATCACCGGAAAGGTTTGCATCGGAATCTTTCAGGATCTTTGCAGTCCTTGCGTAGTCGTTAAAGGTCTTGGTCAGAGCGTTTCTGAAACCTACTAAATGAGTTCCGCCTTCTGGAGTATTGATGTTGTTAACAAAGGAATAAACGCTCTCGTTGTAGGAATCGTTATGCTGAAGAGCAACTTCCACATAAACCTTATTCTTGGTTCCCTCAAAGTACATGATGGAATCATAAAGAGGTTCTTTGTGCTTGTTCAGATATTGTACGAATTCCTTGATACCGCCTTCGTAATGGAAAACATTGGACCTTTCTTCTTCGGAACGCTTATCCGTTAAAGTGATCTTTAATCCTTTTGTCAGGAATGCAGTCTCTCTGAGACGGGTCTTTAAGATGTCGTAATCGTAAACCGTATCTTCAAAGATGGTGCCATCGGGCTTAAAAGTTACTGTGGTTCCGGTTTCACCGGGATCACAATCACCAACCACTTTCAAGGGATAGCATACTTTACCTCTTTCATATCTCTGCTGGTAGATCTTTCCTTCGGTACGGATCTGAACTTCCAGCCAGTCGGAAAGAGCATTAACAACAGATGCACCTACACCATGCAGACCACCGGATACCTTGTATCCTCCACCGCCGAATTTACCGCCGGCATGAAGAATGGTAAATACAACCTCTACTGCAGGGATGCCCGCTTTGTGGTTGATGCCGACGGGAATGCCTCGACCGTTATCGATAACGGTGATGGTGTTGTCTTCGTTGATAAATACCTGAATTTCCGTACAAAAACCGGCCAGTGCTTCATCAACGGAGTTATCTACGATCTCATAGACCAGATGATGAAGACCTCTGGAAGAAGTACTTCCGATATACATACCGGGTCTTTTCCGAACTGCCTCCAGTCCTTCCAAAATCTGAATTTGATCAGCTCCGTATGTCTGATTCTGTGTTTCGCTCATGGATTCCTCCGTTCCGCTTTCTTATACTTCAATGTCCTCTTTGGACATTTCTTTGACACTTCCGTTTGTTACCTTAAATACTTTATTGATTTCAAATCGGTTCTTTACAAATTCATCCAGTCCCGTACAGGTGATAAGAGTCTGGATATCCTTGATCTCGCTTAATAAAAAGTTCTGTCTGTTGCTGTCCAGCTCCGATAACACATCATCCAAAAGTAATACCGGTGTGTCGTGGATGGACTTTTTAACGATCTCTATTTCGGATAATTTCAGCGAAAGAGCTGCTGTCCTCTGTTGTCCTTGAGATCCGAACTTCCGGATATCGATACCGTTGACCATAAAGGAAAGGTCATCTCTGTGAGGACCTGCCGTGGTCTGCTTTAAGTAGATGTCTTTGTTTCTGTTCTGTCTGATCTTTTCTTCCAGTTCCGCTGCTCCGGAATTTTTTTCATAGATCAGTTTCAGATCTTCCTTTTCTCCGGAGAGTTTATAGTGGATCCTGTTGATGATCTCATTGAGCTGTTCCACAAATCCCTCTCTTCTTTCGATGATCTTGGATCCGTAAGAAGCCAGCTGTGAATCCCAGATGGCAAGAGTTTCCGCAAGTTCCGGTGTTTTTGCCATTTCCTTTAAGAGTTTGTTTCTCTGATTCAGGATCTGGTTATAGTGACTTAAGTTGTACAGATAAAAGGAGTCTAACTGGCAAAGCTCCATATCCATAAATCTGCGGCGCTCTGCAGGGGAATTCTTGATAATGCTCAGATCTTCCGGAGAAAAGAACACCACATTTAAAAGTCCGAGGAGGTCCGCTGCCTTTTTGACTCTCTGGGAATCAATGGCAATTCCTTTGGTCTTACCCTTTCGAAGATGCATATCCACCTGTCTGGTGATTTCTTCTTTATAAAGGTATGTCCGGATATGGGCTTCATCACTGTCAAACCGGATCATGTCCTGATCCTTGGCTCCCTTATGGGATTTGGTAGTGGCGATCATGAAGATGGACTCAAGGATATTTGTCTTTCCCTGGGCGTTATCTCCGTAAAAGATATTGGTACCGCTGTCAAATTCTATATTCAATGTTTCGTAATTTCTGAAATTATCAAGTTCCAGAGATTTGATGATCATGCTTTTGCCGTTCTAAACTTATGCTTCGTACTTTTTTCTGGCTGCTACCTGGACCGTTTTTCCATCAAAGAAGATCACATCCCCGTCCACGATCTTGCGGCCTCTTCGGGTATCCACTTCTCCGTTGACTTTTACCTGTCCGTCCTGGATCACGATCTTCGCTTCCAGTCCCGATTCCACCATGCCCGCAAGCTTTAATACCTGTCCTAACTTGATGAAATCATCTTTTATCGTAATCTGTT
>JAFUUM010000318.1 GCA_017477805.1 Lachnospiraceae bacterium | reverse complement strand
CTCAAAACCATCCATCATCACCGGCAGCATTTCCGTCTGCTGATCCTCCGGCAGGAAGGAGGCACTGATGTTTTCAAAGCGCAGTTCCTCGATGGGCATCTCCGGCAGGCCGTATGCACAGATCAGGCTGGCGTTCACGCCCTCGCAGTTAATATGCTCAGCGGAAATGGAACGGATACAGGGTGTCAACTCGTCCACGGGACGCTTGTTCTGATCCTGGACCGCTTCGGAATGGCCGTCGGGATCGCAGTAATAGAACATGTTAACCGTAAAGGGCATGGGAACTCCCACCATGGAGATCCGCTCGAACCGGATATCTCCGAGAACGGACATCCGTCCTCTGCCCCGTCTTGTCTTGATACGAAGTCCTCTGTCAGTCTCATGGAAAAGGCACTTGGAGATCCGCACGTCTTCCACGCCGCCGGCCACTTCGCTGCCCACGGTCACGCTGCCGTGGCCTCTTTCCAGGCGGCAGTTGCGAACTTCCACATGTCTTGTCTTTTTATGATGATTGAGGGCCATATAGTACTTGCCGCTCTTGATGGCGATACAGTCATCTCCCACGGAGATCACGCAGCCCAGGATCCGCACGTTCTCACAGCTCTGGGGATCCAGTCCGTCAGTGTTGGGAGAATTGTCCGGATTTTTCACCGAGACATTTAAGAAGCACAGGTCATCGGAATAATAAGGATGAATGGTCCAGGAAGGAGAATTCTTCACGGTGATCCCCTGCATCCTTACGTTCTTACATCTGCAAAGGTATACAGTATAAGGTCTCCAGGCCACCCGGCGAACCTTGCAGTTATCCCACCAGTCGGAAGCTGCCGCATTTCCATCCAGGGCACCACGGCCGTAGATGTCTACGTTTTCCGCATCGATGCCGGTGATCA
This sequence comes from Lachnospiraceae bacterium, assembly GCA_017477805.1. Classification (GTDB taxonomy): domain Bacteria; phylum Bacillota; class Clostridia; order Lachnospirales; family Lachnospiraceae; genus SIG336. The sequence goes on along the minus strand of JAFUUM010000318.1, from coordinate 2,555 downwards.
GGGATGCAAAACAGTCCAGAGGATTGCCCTCCCAGGTACCAAGGTTATACTCTTCCTTTTCATCCGTGCAGCGGACCATGCCGGGAAGGATGCCGTAATGGCTTCTGTCGGGATCTCCAAGGAGAGTTGCTCCCTCATCCAGCCACAGGAAATATTGCTCTTCAAAAACAGAGGTCTTGTGAGATAAGTTCCTGCGGGAACGTAAACGGTACCGTCTGCGGGGCAGGATTCCAGGCAGGTCTGGAGTGCGGAAGTATCATCCGTTACTCCGTCACCCTTTGCCCCAAAGGTCTGCACGTTTAACAGAACGGATTCCCGTTTGGTCCGGAAGCTCTGTTCCCAAAGGGTTCCATTTGCCTCCCGGATCCCCAGGCGATATTCCCGGTCGGGTTCGAGCCCGTCGATGGTGACCACGTTTTTGTCATCCTTCCGAAGGACCTCACCATCCAGGAGGATCTCATAGGCTTCCTTTTGGGCATAGATCTCTTCCGAACAAAGCTCTATGGTCACGGTCCGGTTAAAGATTTCAATGATCTGAAATTCCATTTTATGCTCTCCTTAAGAGTTCCACATACGCCATGATCAGCGGTGCGATACCCTTTGCTTCGTCTTCCACAACGGGCTCGCTGAAGTAGTATTCCAGAGATCCGTCTCTGTGAGTCTTGCCTCCAAGACCGGCCACCAGGCAGATGCCCCCAAGACCGGGAGTCCCATCCGCTTTTCTGGTGAGATATTTTTCGGTAATGCCGTAGAAGATCTTCTCTCCCACAGCCGCAAAGCGCTTCGGTAAAAATCCAAGGCGGGCACCTTTTAAGAAAGCGTAGGCGATGAGGGCGGAACCGGAGGTCTCAAGGTAATTTCCCTCTGCTTCCGGATGATCGATCACCTGATAGAACATGCCGTTCTCTGCCTGCCAGGGAAGCATTGCATCTCCCAGGTTCAATAACATGGACTGGAGATACCGGTATTCATAGTACATGGACTCATGCATGGACTCCGCGGTATCCACCAGGGAAGCAGCAAACCAGCCCGTTGCCCGGAGCCAGAAATTGGGGCTGCAGCCCGTCTCGGGATCTGCCCAGTACATCTCTCTGCTCTCGTCGTAGCCGTGATAGTACAGACCGGTCTTTGCATCCTTCATGTGCTTTTCCACGTTTTTAAACTGATTGAAGGAATCGGGGCAGCCCTTTAATTTGTTGTACTTGGTCTCATACTCCATGTAAAAAGGCTGCGCCATATACAGTCCATCCAGCCATACCTGATGGGGATAGATCTCCTTATGCCAAAAGTTTCCTTCTTCCGTACGTTTTTGTCCGTCGATCTGAGTCCTTACCAGATCTGCTGCCTTTTTATACTTTTCCTTGCCGGTGATCTCGTAAAGCGCGATGAGATTCCGGGCGGGATTGATGTTGTCCAGGTTGTACTCTTCCACACTGTAGGTCTTGATGGTACCGTCCTCGTTTACAAAATCACCGAGGAATGCATCCGCAAAATCCAGATATTTCTGTTCGCCGGTCATGCGGTAAAGAGATACTAAAGAGGTGATCATACAGCCATCGATGTAGTTCCATTTGTTGGGCTTTCCGCTGCGGATCTTCTCCATGTTCCAGGCGGGATGTTCTGCATCGGAAGTCTTCATCAGATGATCGATATATTCGTTTAACAGCTGTTTGGTTTCTTCTTTGGTCATGAGCCTGCTTCCTTTTCCATTTGATAAAAATAACCTTTTTTCGCCATCAGTTCATCGAAGCTGCCGCTCTCGGCAATACAGCCGTCCTGCATCACCACAATGCGGTCTGCCCGCTTGATGGTTGCAAGTTTATGGGCAACGATGAAGGTGGTCCGGGAACTGGAAATGTGATCCAGGGCGCTGGTCACCTCCCGCTCGGAGATGGCATCCAGAGCCGATGTTGCTTCATCGAGGATGATGACTTTAGGATCACGGATCAGGGCTCTCGCAATGGAAATCCTCTGCTTCTGACCGCCGGATAAGCGGTCACCGTGTTCACCCACCAGGGTATCCACCCCTTCGGGCAGCTTTTCCAGAACGCCCTTTAAGCCGGATTCTTCAATGACCCGGTCAAAGACTTCCTCGGTAACACCGGAGGTACCGTAAAGGATGTTCTCCTTGATACTGCCGGAAAAGAGCACCGTGTTCTGGGGCACCACCGCCAGATGCTTTCTGTAACTTCTTAAATTGATGGAGGAGATATCTTCTCCGTCGATTAAGATCCTGCCCTTGGAAGGCATGATAAATCCAATGAGCATGTTGAGGATCGTGGTCTTGCCGGCACCGGATTCTCCGACGAAAGCTATTGTTTCGCCCTGGCGGACCTTAAGATCAAGATCCGTGATCACATCCTTCTCACCGCCGGGATAACGATATCCCACGTGGTCAAATTCATATTCACCCCGAAGGTCGGGAAGGACCGTCTTTCCTTCCGTTTCTTCCACATCCTCCACCATCAGTACTTCACCGATACTGTTGACGGATTCAAGTCCCTTTGCGATGGTGGGCAGAAGGTTTAAGAGACTGGTGATCTGGCTGACGATGG
>JAFUUM010000317.1 GCA_017477805.1 Lachnospiraceae bacterium | reverse complement strand
GCTGTTGTTGTCGTTGGCACCGTCGGTGTTGTTCCAGCCGTTGGCTTCGTTATGTTTTTCGTTGTAAGCATAGAGATCATACAGCGTAAACCCGTCGTGACAGGTCACAAAGTTGATGGATCCGTTCTGCTGGTTATCATCCTTATAAATGTCCGGGGATCCGATGAGACGATTGGCCAGGCCGTATACCATGCCCTCGTCACCCTTCAGGAACCGTCTCACATCGTCCCTGTATTTTCCGTTCCACTCTGCCCAGCGGTCATTCCAGGAGGCAAAAGCACCCACCTGATAAAGTCCGCCTGCATCCCAGGCTTCCGCAATGAGTTTTACATTGCCGAGGATGGGATCGTAGGCCAGGGACTGCAACAGCGGCGGATTACCCATGGGAGACCCGTCCTCGTTTCGACCCATAATGGAGGCAAGATCGAAGCGGAAACCGTCCACACGGTAAGTTACCACCCAGTACCGCAGACACTCCAGGATCATCTGCTGCACCACGGGGTTATTGCAGTTCATGGTATTGCCGCATCCGCTGAAGTTGTAGTAGAACCCTTCGGGAGTCAGCATGTAGTAGATATTATTGTCAAAACCCTTGAAAGAAATATATGGTCCGTGCTCGTTTCCTTCCGCGGTGTGGTTAAATACAACGTCCAGGATGACCTCGATGCCGTTGTTATTCAGCTCGTTCACCAGGTTCTTGAACTCATTGCCCTCCCGATTAAACTCCACATGGGCGGTGTAACTGGTGTTGGGTGCAAAGAAACTGACGGTGGAATAGCCCCAGTAGTTATAGAGGTCCTTTCCGTCATGGACTCTGTGATCCAGGGTCTCATCGAACTCAAAGATGGGCATGAGTTCCACGGCATTTACTCCCAGTTCCTTCAGATAGGGGATCTTCTCCAGGATGCCTTCAAAGGTTCCCGGGAATTCCAAGCCGGAGGATTTATGTTTTGTAAATCCCCGGACATGCATCTCGTAAATGATCAGATCCGAGATGGGAAGGCAGGGATCCGCAAAGTCTTTCCAATCAAAGTCGTCCTTTACCACCCGGGCACGGTATAGATTGCCCACAGGGCCCTTTTCTCCCCAGACACTCTGACCTACGATGGCCTTGGCGTAAGGATCCAGGAGAGGCTTGGTCTTATCGAAGATCAGACCCTTCTTCGGATCATAGGGCCCGTCCACATGATAGGCATACTCAAAATCGTAGATATTGATGCCGAACACGATCATGGAAAACACGTTTCCGATGCGGTAATGGGCCGGGAAGGGGATCACCGCAAAGGGCTTATCCTCGGATTCTCCCCGTGGATACAAAAGAAGCTCCACTGCTGTTCCGTAATAAGTGTGCACAGTAAAGTTCACACCACCGGGAATAGCGGTCGCGCCGTTGATATCATAAAAACCGGGTCTGATATCGTACCCGTCCACATGGTCAAAGGGGACCAGGTGGTATTTCTGATAAGTAGCAGGCATCTGATTGGATGCCTGGTTGGTTTCGGGCTTTCTTACCGAACGGTGCTTGTACCCCTTTTTCGGAGCCGCCGCCGGGATCGCCCTTGCTTTCTTCTCCTTTTCTGCCATGTTGTAATTCCCCCTTATCGGAAACAGACTCTTAGCCCGCGATGATCGTCATTTCCACACGATCCTTTTTTACTCCTACCACAACATCCTTGGCGATACTGGCCACAATGGATTTTTCCAGCTCATCCCAGGCTTCTTTTGCCGGGGCATCGGAATCATCCGCCTGTTCCAGTCCTTCTTTATAATTGTTCAATGACCAGACGATGGGCTCTCCCATCAGCGGCGCTTCCGGCACATCACAGCCGATGAGGGCGTAATCCACGTACCCTCCGCCGTATTCCTGCTGAAGCTTCATTACTTCACTGTAATGTAACAGACCGTTTTCGATGAGTTCCCCGATCTTTCCCATAAAGCCCTTTGCAGAGGCGTTTTTGCCGGATTTGGAAACAGACAGAAGATCCTGCTTTTTTCCTTTATCCATTTCCGTCTTGGCCGTAAGGCGGACACGGTATTCCCCGTTTTCCTCTTCTAACCAGAACAGAGCTTTAAACTCTCCGGCCATGGCCCTGACCATACCGATGGTCTCTTCCGCCAGAAGGCGAAGGTGCAGAGCCTTCTTTTTCTCCAGGTCCTGGGCGTTTATATAGTCGTCTACCATCTTCAGGGCTTCCGCCGCTGAACTTTCCGTATTCTTTAAGTACAGTTCCGTCGATTTCTCCATAGTTTTCCCCCTGATTTACACGTCTACACAATGGTGAGGATCTTCGAAAAACCTGTTACATCAAAAATCTCTTTTACTTCTTCGCCGGCACCGGTGATCACCATGGCGCCCTGTTTGTTCATGCGCTTCTGAGCATTTAACAAAACCCTGAGGCCCGCACTGGAAATGTACTCCAGGTCATTTAAGTTAAAGATCAGTTTCTCCGCACTTCCCAGTCCTGTTTTGATCACCTCTTCCAGCTCCGGAGCCGTCACCGTATCCAGTCTTCCGGTCAAAACCAGGGTCAGTTCATTCCCGTTTTCTACTTTCTCCGTATTTAACATGGTTAACCTTCTCCTTTCACAAACAGCGACTACTTACAATTTATCAGATAACCATTCGGATTTCAAAAACTCTTTCCGGTCCCTATTTGGAAACCACACGGATGGGAGAACCCTTTAAGAAACTGTCGATGTTTTCATATACCTGTGCGCAGCAGCGTTCTCTTGCTTCCACACTGGCCCAGGCCATGTGGGGCGTTACAAGAAGCCGCTTGCTGTCTTTGAATTCATACAGGGGATTGTCTTTTCTCATGGGTTCTTTGGAGATCACATCCAGACCTGCGCCAGCGATCCGATTTTCTTTCAACGCCTTTGCCAGAGCATCCTCATTGATCACGGGACCTCTTGCCACGTTGACGATGATGGCTTCCTTTTTCATTTTGGAAAATGCTGCTTCGTCAAACAGATCCCTGGTGCGGTCCGTCAGGGGACAATGCACGGAAATAATGTCGGACTCTCTTAAAAAGGTATCAAAATCCACCCGGGGGTACTCGCCCGGTGCTTCGCCCGCTTCGGAGGTGGCAGGTTTTCCGGAGGTGGAGAAGGTGATGACCTTTGCCCCAAAGGCCTCCGCGATCTTGGCTACTCTCCTGCCGATATTACCCATTCCGGCAACGCCCCAGGTCTTTCCCGCGATCTCCGTAAAGGTCTGATCAAAGTGAGAAAAGCGGTCCTGTGCCGTATAAGCGCCGCTTTTTACGTAGTCATCGTAATAGGAAAGATGCTCCATGACGAATAAGGCCAGGGCAAAGGTATGCTGTGCCACCATCTCCGTGGCGTAATCCTGAATATTACAGACCGTGATCCCTCTTTTTTTGCAGTATTCAATATCCACGGAATCATAACCCGTGGCAAAATTCGAAATGAGCTTTACATTTTTGGAACCGGCCAGGGACCTTTCATTTAGGGGCGCCTTGTTGGCAATGATGATATCCGCATCCGCCGTCCGCTCCGCCACTTCCTCTTCCGTTACGGTATTGGCGTATACGGTGCATTCTCCGAAATCCTCATATCTCTTCACATCAATATCCAGTCCCACACTGTTTCTTTCCAAAATAGCGATCTTCATGATTTCCTCTTTCTCCTCTTATCCTTATAACAACATCACTGTTTTACGCGGCTGAACACTTCCTGCCGAAGGAACAGTCTGTCCTTGGCCAGGGTCTTCACAGGATGGAGCCTCTCTTTTCTTACCAGCTCATCCACATACTGTCTGCTGCACCCAAGGATCCCGGCAGCTTCCGAGGTGCTCACCAGGTTGCCTCCCGCAAAATCCTTAAAATCCCGGACACTTAAGGGGAGCAGTTCTCCTTTATTGTACAATTCTCCGGCTCCGATGGATAGGGAATCTCCAAATCTGATCCCATATCCTCCCGGCTGAACGTCCGCAGAACGGTACAACATCCGGTCAGACCACAGGGAGCGAAACTCCTCTTTTTCGCCCACCACAGATTCCAGGGAACAGATCTTCACGTCCCCGTTATGGAAAAAGGCAAGGAGGCGCTGTTTGGAAAGGGGCGTGATATCCTCTAAACGCATTTCCTGCCGGTTCCGGATCTCCAGGGGAAGATCCTTTTCCCTTACTTCTTTCAGGTAATAATCGTCCTGGATACATCTGCCCTCACAGGCCGTTAAGAGATCGTACACATGGTATTCCTCTTTTCGAATCCCCGTGAGGATCTCCCGGATATCCTGACGCTCCGACGGAAGGACCCGCTCTGCCAGCCACTTTTTGCAGACCTCATGTCCCAGGGTCAATTCTCCCTTTCGGAAAAAAGAGGCAATATACATGGGAAGTTCCCACTCATCGCTCTCCTCCGGGATCTCCATGGCAAAATGGCCGGAGCGCTCATAATAGAACAGATACGCCAGCGCATCTCCTCTTTTCTTTGAAGCTGTCCGTAATTCGAATATCTTCATCCGTTACTCCTTCCTGCACGTTTCTGCGGAAGTATCAAAACATCTGCTTTAACAGCATTTCCTGAAGCACTGCCCACCGACCCTTCAGCATGCTCTTTACCTTTTCCGTCCAGATCTCCGGCATGATGTCCGAAAGACCGGATAGGATCTCATCCACATCGCTATCCGTAAGGACCGGGAGTTTCGGCCACTTCTCCTCCGGGATCAGTTTCAGATTCTCCGCCGCAGACCTGCTGCCCACAAAACACTGGACAGGCCGGTCTGCCATCACATCCAGCATCTCCATATCCGCTTCCGACCGGCATCGGAACAAAAGGGATAAGCCCTGGTCAAACAGGGGTGCCAGCCGAAATTCCCGCTTCTCTTTATCCCGGATCACTTCCATGTTTTTCCCGTGACGGTCCCTGTTGAGGATCAGATAGTCCAGGATCAGCATCCTGTACACTGCATCCCCGAAACCTCTGCGTTCGCAGAAGGCAAGAGGCGTCTCGTTCTCCCGCTTTTCACCTTCGTAAAAGAGTTCCAGGGAGATCTTGTCCTGTCCGGGCTTTAAGAAGTCCTCGGATCTTACCACCCAGGTTTCCTGCTGCCTGCCGCCCGCATTTACTTTTGCCCGAAGGAGCCGAACTTCCGCTCCCTCGATCCCCAGCTTTTTCATTAGTCTGGAAGCCACCAGTTCGTTTACTCCTTCGTGGCCCACAAAACCAAGTTCCGGATCAAGATCCGGGCACTTGTAGATCACTCTCTTTCCCTCTTCTATCCGGACCGTTTTCAAAAAGGAGCCACCGATCCCCGGCCGTTTTTCCGTTTCTTCAAATGCAAGGTCCGTAAGATCCTGTACTTCCGTGATCAGATCTGTCATTGGCGCCTCCTTTCTTCCTTTTCAGCTTATTTGTCTTATGACAAGTATTCTTATTATTTCTCTTTATGTATAACAAGGTATACTTATAGTTATCTCATTTTATAACAAGTTTATTATCTGACTATACTTGTTATATGTCAACATATTAGTTTATCTGCATTACCTGCCAAATCCACATAATGACATCCGGATCCGCCATATGGGCGCCTTATTCCCTCCATCTTCCGCGAAACAAAAAAGATCCGGACCGCTTGTCTTATGACAAGTGATCCGGATCTTCATCCGTTTCCAATATTCGATTTTATCTATGGGAATGTCCCAGGGATCTTAATACTCCATGATCCGATCCAGCAGGTCCATGTAATCCCCGCAGTATTTTTCATAGACGCCGCTCATGGCGTTTCGAAATCTCTTTTTCTCATCCGCAGACAGTTCGATGACAGTGGTACCGTAGTCCACGGCAATCTGTCTGGAGGTTTCTTCCCGCTCTTTCCACAGTTCCCGCTCATACAGCGCGGATTCTTTTGCGCACTCCAAAAGGATCTCCTGATCCTCTTTCGAAAGTTTCTCCCATACGACTTTGGAACAGATCTGCATCTCCGGCACTCTCACGTGCTCGTCGATGGTATAGTACTCCGCCACCTTATAGTGGTTCATGGCTTCGTAGGAAGGCCAGTTGTTTTCCGCTCCCTGCACGATACCCTGCTCGATGGCAGAGTATACTTCCGCATAAACCACTTCCACAGGGCTTGCTCCCAGGGCAGACACCATATCCGCCATCATGGAAGACTCCTGTACACGGATCTTCATCCCCTGAAGATCCTCCAGACAGGTAATGGGTTTTCCCGTGCTGTAGAAATTTCTGGCGCCGGCATCATACCAGGAAAGTCCCACGAGATCGTAATTCCCGGCCTTTTGCAGGAACTCGTCCCCGATGCTTCCCTCAAGGATCCGCCACATGTGTTCGGGACCGTCATAAAGATAGGGCATCAGCAGCACGTTCATCTCCGGGATCCTCTCTGCCATCTGGGATAAGGACACTCTGGCAAAAGCGATGCCGCCGTATTTCATCTGATCGATGACCTCCCCTTCGCTGCCAAGCTCGGCGCCGCTCTTGATGAGGATCTTGATCCGCCCATCGGTCCGCTCATACACAAGATCCGCAAACCGCTGTCCTCCCAATGTCGTAGGATAATCAGGCGTCTGATTTTCCGCGTAAAACAGTACGTGTTCCGGAATGACTTCCGTCCTTCGGGGGCCAAAGAAAACAAGCAGTGCGGTCAGGATCGTCAGCGCACCCACCCCGGCGATCACGGGGATCCATATGGCTTTGTTTATCCCCTCTTTTTTCATTCTCAAATAACTCCGTTTCTGTACTCACTGGGGGTCATGCCCACCATG